>JBGTIL010000015.1:0-9657 GCA_041745695.1 Chitinophagaceae bacterium
ATGACTTTCTCCGTCCGCGAATTCCTGGAGGAAAGCGGCGTGCCCCGGGAGCGTATCCATTTTGAATTGTTCACCATTCCGGGTGCAGGTAAACGATCGGTGGCATCGGAGATCAAGATGGCATCAATTTCAACCGGTGCCATTTCAAAAGTATTCGTAAAACGAGACGGGATCACTTTCGATTTCGACCTGGCCATGGGCGGTCAAAACTTGCTGGATGCAGCGCTGCAGCGAGGTGTTGACCTTCCTTACGCCTGCAAAGGGGGCGTTTGCTGTACCTGCAAAGCAAAACTTCTGGAAGGAAAGGTTGAGATGGATGAGAACTGGGGACTCGAGCCCGATGAAGTGGCTGCAGGCTACATATTAACCTGCCAGGCACATCCACTTACCGACCGCATCGTAGTTGATTTTGATGCGAAATGAAGCTACGGATGCAACACCTCTTTTTGTAATAACCGATCAATCGTTCGGCGAAGCCAAAGAGCCGATTCGGGTGCATACCCTACCGAATGATAGGCCACCCGGCCTTCACTGTCTGCCACCACATGCGTAGGATAGGAAAGTATTCCGTACCCGTTAGCCAGGGCCCGGCCATTGTCGATAACCCGGTAGCTAAAAGGTGAAGCTGCGAGGAACACCTCCAATTCTTTTTTTTGATCGAGGGCAATGCTGATGAACTGTACTTTAGGATTATTTTGATACTGTGCTACCAACGCATTGAGTTCAGGCATTTCGCGGCGGCAGGGCGTACAGGCGATAAACCAAAAATTGATGACAACGATATTACCGCGTGCGGCTTTCAGGTTAAACACCTCGTCCCGGATGTCTTTCGCCTGGAAAAATTTTAATTGTTGACCATTCCTGAAATTTCTACTCTTCAAAGGCAGGGGATATCTTTTCCTGCCCGCAGCAGGTCGGACGAAGTTGGCGGTATCTTTTTTTATTGTGTCTGCTGCCTGCCCCCTCGGCTCCAAAGTCCTCGTGCTTTCTGACATACAGAAAACACTGCCCGCTTTGGAAGTGTTAGCGAGGAAGACCATTTGCTGCTGATCGACCATGGCAGCAACAGGCATGGCGGAAGCCCATTTGCCGGTACTGAGAAACTGCAGCCATAGGGTGAACATAACAAAAGGACGGAGCCGCATGAAGCACGTTTGCTCAAAATTATGCCCTTCTTAAGGGAATAACAACCGGGCATTGAGTAAGTTTGTGATCAATTGTTTGCATCATGACAGTACCCGATCAGGAAAAAATATTCCAGGATAAGATAGACAACGAAGTACGGATTGAACCGCGCGACTGGATGCCGGAAAAATACCGTCAGAATCTTATCCGCCAGATCAGCCAACATGCGCACAGCGAGATTGTGGGAATGCTTCCCGAAGGCAATTGGATTTCCCGCGCGCCAACGCTTAAACGAAAACAAATACTGGTAGCCAAGGTGCAGGATGAAGCAGGTCATGGACTTTATCTTTATTCTGCTGCAGAGACCCTGGGTATCTCCCGCGATGAGATGAATGCGCAGCTGCTGAGTGGCAAGGCCAAATATTCTTCCATCTTCAATTATCCCAGTCTTACCTGGGCAGACATGGGAACCATAGGCTGGTTGGTAGATGGTGCTGCCATCATGAACCAGGTGCCGCTTTGCCGGGTATCTTACGGACCTTACAGCCGTGCCATGATACGTGTATGTAAAGAAGAAAGTTTTCACCAGCGCCAGGGTTTCGAATCTTTATTGGTACTAAGTAAAGGAACGGAGGAACAAAAAGCCATGGTGCAAGACTCTATCAATCGCTGGTGGTGGCCGAGCCTGATGATGTTTGGTCCAACAGATGATGAATCGCCGAATTCTATCCAGAGTATGAACTGGAAGATCAAGCGGTTCAGCAATGACGACCTCAGGCAGCGGTTTGTAGATATGATTGGCGAACAGGTGAAGCTGTTGGGAATGACCCTACCGGATCCTGATTTGAAATGGAATGAAGCGACGGGCAGGTATGACTTTGGCGCTATCGACTGGACAGAGTTCTGGAACGTAGTCAACGGCAACGGGCCCTGCAACAAGCAAAGGCTCGATGCCCGTAAGAAAGCATGGAACGAAGGTGGATGGGTAAGAGATGCTGCAGTGGCGCACGCCGCAAAAAGAGAAGCACGAGAAGAAAGAAAGGTAGCCTGACAGCGGGAACGAACCACCTAAAAGTGGCTGCATATTTTGCAGACTTGTGACCAGTTTCACTTGAATCAAATGGGTACTCTAAATTGGCAAAGTTCTCTCTGCAGTGGGCACCGGATCAGGTCATAGGTTGACTACAAGATGCCACCAATCTAATAGGCATTAGGAAGGGGTTGCAAACACCCAGTCCCGCTTCAATTATTTTTCCCTTCCGGGCTGCTTCTAACTCAAACTAAACATGAAGTTCTTCAACAAATATTTGTATGGCGATTACGATGCAATGAATAAAGGCGGCGACGTTGCCGGCATTCCAACCGCAGCCGTTGTGCGACCAAAAGAATGGCCGCTCTGGGAAATATTCATCCGCAGTAAACAGGGGCTGGACCATAAGCATGTTGGGAGCCTGCACGCAGCAGACGCCAGTATGGCCATTGAAAATGCCCGCGATGTGTACACACGCCGGCAGGAAGGCGTCAGCATCTGGGTGGTAGAAAGCAGGCACCTGCATGCCTCAAGCCCCGACGATGCTGAAAGCTTTTACGAACCTGCCAATGATAAAGTTTACCGCCATCCTACTTTTTACGATCTGCCGGATGAATTGACCCACATGTAATACCATTGTCCCCCGGCCATTTGCGCTGCAACAAAACACCTTATCCCTGTTCCACAAATAATGACACAGCCAGCCGATACCGACCTTAGCCATGCCCTCACACCTGAGGCCTGGGCCTTCCTGCTCCACCTGGCAGACAACGCCCTGATCCTGGGTCAGCGCAATGCAGAGTGGTGCGGTCACGGACCGGCGCTCGAACAGGACATAGCTATCACCAACATCTCCCTTGATCTCATTGGACAGGCAAGAAACTTTTATCAATACGCCGCCGGCGCGTACAATGCCATGAGCATTCTAAACAAAACAGCCGTTGATCACCTGCTACCGAGGTTGTGGAAGGGGTATGACCGTCAGCTCGAAGAGGACGACCTTGCATTTCTGCGCGAGGAACGCCAGTACCTCAACCTGTTGATCAGCGAACTGCCAAAAGGCGACTGGGCGCAGACAGTGTTGCGCCAGTTCTTTTTCAGTGCCTTTCAATATCAGCAATACAACGACCTGCTCCAGGCGGAAGATGAACAGCTGGCAGGCATTGCGGCAAAAAGCCTCAAAGAAGTTGCCTACCACTTACGCTGGAGCAGTGAGTGGGTTATTCGGCTTGGGGATGGCACAGCAGAAAGCCATGCTCGCATTGATAATGCCCTGAAAGAGTTGTGGCCTTTTACAGGCGAGTTTTTTACACCGGCTTCTTACGAATTGCGTGATACCTCCACCTACAGCACTGCCTGGAGCGATAGGGTTACTGCCGTTTTTGAAGAAGCTACCCTACCTACGCCGGAAGGCGCAGCCCTGGGCGCCAGACTGCAGAAGGGCGGTAAGGAAGGGATACACACCGAATACCTGGGAATACTGCTCAGTGAAATGCAGTACCTGCAGCGAACCTACCCTAACGCTGTATGGTAACCGAAAATGAAATATGGCAGATCTTACAGGAGGTAAAAGATCCTGAGGTACCGGTATTGTCGGTTGTAGACCTGGGTATTGTTCGTCATGTGCAAACAGAAGGAGACAAAATTTTGCTCACCATCACGCCCACCTATTCAGGCTGCCCGGCTATGGACGTGATCAATATGGACATACGGTTAAAACTCATTGAAAAAGGCTATCGCGATGTCACCATCAACCAGCAGCTGGCTCCGGCCTGGACCACAGACTGGATGAGTGAAGCTGGAAAACAAAAACTAAAAGCTTACGGCATAGCGCCCCCCATTTATGGATCAAAGTCGGCGACCGGCAACCTGTTCTCTGAGGAAGCAGTACCCTGCCCGCGCTGTAACTCGGTTGCAACAAAACTGATCAGCCAGTTTGCATCTACTGCCTGCAAGAGCATGTACCGGTGCCTCGACTGCAAAGAGGCATTCGATTATTTCAAATGTCATTAGGAAAGGAGGTCGCTATCCTATTTTTTTGCACCCTGTGTCGGCTTAGACTTTTGAGCAACTTTAAAACTTGCATTGACAATTTTTCTTATCGTATAAGCAAAGACGATACAAGTACCAAGCAGTATGCATTGTTTTAGTTTTTAATTACCGTGATATGGGCACTGATTTGGTTATTAACAGAATCAAGCAATTGTCCTTCATGGTAAACTTTAAGTGTTTGGAAACGCGATCCGCATTTCGTTTTTTCAGATTTAAAACACGCTGTTATTGTATCTGCTGGTTCATTAAACGCATATTTTACAATGAAATCTTTGCAGATTTCAGAACGAAACGAGCTTTCATCAGTTTCCGGACTGAAGATCCTTCCAAAGCCAATGACGTAGATGCCCTCATTTTGATTATTTGGGGCTGATCTTAGCAAATTCGCAACCAATAGGCTTCGACCTCTTTCATCAAATACTTTCAAGCTGTCTTTGTTATACAGGGGACTCACTTCCGTGTACAAATATTTGTTGGTGGTTTTGTCTTTAAATACAACAACAATTTCTGAATCCTTAATATCTAATGGTTCTTCACATTTTCCGCCGCTTTTGTAACATGCGTTCGACATTAATGCTATAAACAATGTAATGAGATAAATAAATTTGTTCATAATGCTCAATTGAATTTCCGTAGTGTACCGGAGTGGATATTAATATTACTACTTGTCATTGATTTAAATAAGGGGATTAATACGACTGTGAAGGGTGTTAATACCAGTTTATTACAAGAACCTAAAACTCCCCGCTGTCTGCATTTTCTAACTCAGGATGTTGATTTGACGATTATATGAAAAGAATTTAAAGCCAAAAACTTAAAAAGGGTTTCTGCCGTGCAAACATTCTGCCTAACAGATTTGAATATCATTAGGTTGGAGAGTCCTGAGTTAGGAAACTCAGGACAGCAACTCCGACAGTTCGATCACTGCTGCACCGTGGAAAACGAGAGTTGAGCTAACAATTTCGAATAAATTTCTTGGCACCAACGCTTATTCAATAAATCTAAAATGTCAGACCACGAACATGCTTTCAATAGAGTTCCGTCTTATATAAGCGACTGCTGTCCTGAGTTTCCTAAGTCAGGACGTTTCTTTAGGCCTGCCTGCTTTTAATGGCAGGCTACGATATAATCAAACAGGGCTATCATTTCTCTACATTGTCTGGAACTGTATAAACTTCGCTTAGAATTTTTGCTTCACCCGTTGCAAAAAGGATTCTACTTGCCGCCTTGTCAATAAACTGTTTGATCTCCGAAAGTTCAGGGAAATTCTTTTTTTTAGTTCCCATTATCGAGATGTAAAATCTACCTGATCAATTTACAAGGAAAGTAGATTGGAAATTGATTCTAATTCGTCAAAAAGCTGACATTACGATTTCAGTTGAGCACTTTATTATTTTGATTTTAGATTTGATGGGAAATTAAGCGTGTATGGCTTCTATTCTATTTGAGATCAAGAACAACATTGCCTACATCAGCCTAAACCGGCCTGAAAAATACAATGCCTTCAACCGCGAAATGGCGCTGCTGCTGCAGGAGCAGTTAGATGTTTGCAAAAAGAGCAGGGAGGTGCGCTGCGTGTACCTCACCGGAATGGGAAAAGCCTTCAGCACGGGTCAGGACCTCGTGGAAGCTGCCGACCCTAATGGTCCGCAGGTAAGCAAGATCTTACTAGAGCACTTTAACCCTATTATCGTGCGCATCCGCAAGCTAGACAAGCCGGTAGTAGCAGCCGTGAACGGGGTGGCAGCCGGGGCAGGAGCCAACATTGCACTTTGTTGCGACGTGGTAGTGGCTGCGGAGTCGGCCTCTTTCATACAGGCATTTTCTAAAGTTGGTCTCATACCCGACAGCGGCGGCACCTTCTTTCTACCAAGGTTAATCGGCTGGCAAAAAGCATCGGCGCTGGCGATGCTGGGCGAAAAAGTAAATGCAACAGAGGCTGAACGCTTAGGCATGCTGTACAAGGTATTTGCTGACGAGGTTTTTTCATCAGAATCAATTGCGCTTGCCACCACCCTTTCAAAAATGCCAACAAGAGGACTGGCTTTGACAAAGCAGGCTTTCAACCAATCTTTCGTAGGAACCTATGAAGACCAGCTCCATGATGAAGAAATACTACAGCAAAGAGCAGGCAGCACTTTCGACTATAAGGAAGGAGTGCAGGCTTTTTTAGAAAAACGACCACCAAATTTTAAAGGCGAATAAAATGATGAGCACAACAATATCCGCAACCGAGGTGGTAGCCCATATGCTGCAACACGATCGCTTTAGCCAATGGCTGGGCATTGAAGTATTAGTGGTGCGGGAAGGCTATGCAAAAATAAAAATGGCATTGCGTGAAGAGATGGTCAATGGCTTAGGCATCATTCATGGGGGCATTGCATTTTCTTTGGCCGACAGCGCATTTGCTTTCGCCTGTAATAACCGGAACAATCTGTCTGTTGCACTCGATACGTCTATCACATTTAGCAAGTCCACAAAACCGGGAGAGGTGCTCACTGCAGAAGCGGTAGAACAGCACAACGGAAAAAGTACCGGGCTTTACCTTGTTCATATTACCAACGAAGCAGGTGTTCCTGTAGGCCTTTTTAAAGGCACCTGCTTTCGTACAGGAAAAGCACTCGTATAAGCCCATTCATGCAGGAACAACTACTTCTGTTTTTTAAAACACATCCGCAAGGTGCTATACTCGTAAGCCTGGGCATCAGCATTGTAGTTGCGGTATTGGGATTCGTACCCAGCGTGTTTATCACCGGTGCTAATATCCTCTTCTTCGGGTTCTGGCCCGGTACGGCCCTGTCTTTCGTTGGCGAGGCAGCAGGTGCAGCAGTGGCTTTCTGGTTGTATCGCAAAGGATTTAGAAAGAAGGCCGGAAATAGCCTGAACTCCTTCCCAAAAGCAAAAGAACTGATAGAGGCAAAAGGAAAAACAGCCTTCCTGCTCATTGTATCCCTGCGCCTGCTACCCTTCATCCCTTCCGGACTGGTTACTTTCGCTGCATCGGTAGGCAGCGTGTCGCTACCCCTCTTCCTTGTTGCCAGTTCGATTGGCAAAATTCCGGCGCTACTGATTGAAGCTTATGCCGTATACAGCGTTACCCAGGGCGGTTGGCAGGCAACCCTCGTTTTCAGCGTGCTGGCTATTGTTCTGATTTATTTTGTTGTTGGCAAAATAAAAAGCAGCAGAAAAAAGACCTGATCAATCATTACGTAACTTTCTTTCCTGTTGCTACTTAAACTTCTTTCTATGTTTCCAAAATTTTGGCTCCTCAGCGTTTTTTTAATGCTCCAAATCTTTTCCCTGAGGGCGCAGACCGGCGCACCCATGACAAACAAAGTACCTAACACCTTCAAAGAGCACGGAGGAGAACGAAGAGACGATTACGGGTGGCTGAGCAATGCCTCCGACTCTAACGTGATCAGACACCTGAAAGCAGAGAACGCATATGTGGAGGCTTCATTAAAACATACAGAAGGATTACAAAAAAAGTTGTACGATGAAATGGTGGCGCGCATTCCTGCTGTAGATCAGTCGCTGCCTGCAAAAAGCAATGGTTACTGGTACTACACGCGGTTTGAAAAAGGCCAGCAATATCCTTTCTACGCCCGCAAAAAAGCAAGCATGACAGCCAAAGAAGAAATGGTGCTGGATGTACCTGCCATGGCAAAAAACTACAAGATATTTTTGGTAAGAGGGTATAAGGTTAGTCCGGATAATAACCTGCTGGCTTATGGAATAGATACATCCGGTAACAGGAAGAGCACCCTGTTTTTTAAGTCATTTTCTACCAATAAGCTATCCGCAGAAACCATTGCCAACACCTCAGGGTCCTATGCCTGGTGTACCGACAACAAAACCGTTTACTACGTACTGAACGATCCTACTGTGCGGGCTTATAAAGTGATGCGGCATACGGTGGGCACCAACACCGGGGCTGATGAGGAAATTTATACCGAAAGAGACAGTACTTATGGTGTAAACATACGCGCCTCGAAAAATGACAAATACATTTTTATTACCTCAGGCAGCACCATGACTACCGAGGTACGTTACCTTGATGCTACTAATCCAAAAGCCCGTCCTGTAGTAATACAGCCCCGCCAAAGGGACCTGGAGTATTATGCCGATTACCACGAAGGAAACGTTTTTCACATCTTCACCAACAAGGATGCGAAAAATTATAAGCTTGTAAAAGCGCCGATCGCCAACCCTGCTGTTTCCTCCTGGCAGGATGTGGTTCCGCATAATCCCAAGGCTTTTTTAGAAGAGGTAGAAATTTTAAAAGATTACTATGTAATCCAGACCAAAGAAAAAGGGCTCACGCGGATCAAACTGTACGACCGTAAGAAAGACGAATGGAGATCAGTACCATTTGAGAGCGATGCATACGTAGCCAACATGAGTATGGCTACAGACGACTATGCTACCGACAGCATCAGGTATTATTTTACTTCCCTCGCGCTGCCTGGCACCGAATACGCCTACAACCTGAAAACGGGGCAGAAAAAATTGCTCAAGCAACAGAAAGTGGGCGGTGGTTTTACAGCGTCCCTGTACGAAACAAAACGCATCTGGATCACGGCTACCGATAGTACGCAGGTGCCTGTGTCACTGGTATATAAAAAAGAAAGCTTCAGGAAAGACGGCACGAATCCTTTGTATCTGTATGCTTATGGTTCATATGGCGCCAATTCCGATCCTTACTTTAATTCTTCTATCGTCAGCCTGCTGGACAGGGGTGCGGTTTATGCCATTGCCCATATCAGGGGAGGGCAGGAACTGGGAAGAGAATGGTATGAAGGCGGAAAGGTGTTCACGAAGAAAAATACGTTCACCGATTTTATAGATGCAGCGCAGGCACTTGTAGCACAGAAATACACTTCATCAGATCGGCTGTATGCCAATGGTGTATCAGCCGGCGGAATGCTCATGGGTGCTGTTGCCAATATGCGCCCCGACCTGTTCAAAGGCATTATTGCAGAAGTGCCGTGGATGGACGTGATCACAGACATGTACAACGCCAACCTGCCGTTAACTACCTCCGAATACGATGAGTGGGGAGATCCGAACAAGAAAGATCAGTACGACTATATGCTAAGCTGGTCGCCACTCGACAATATAAAAAAAGCAGCTTCTCCAGCCATACTTGCAACAGGTGGACTGAATGATACGCAGGTGCCTTACTTCTCACCCGCTAAATGGGTGGCCAAACTGCGGGAGTATAATACGGGTGGAAATCCTGTTTTGTTCAAAGTGAATATGGGGGCTGGGCACGGTGGTGAAAGCGGCCGGTACGAAAGACAAAAACTGCAGGCGTTAAAGTATGCTTTTGTGCTCGACGGGCTGGGATGGAATGAAGCTTCAAAAAGCTACGACAGTAAGAAAACTTTCTAGGATTATAGAAACGTCCTGAGTTAGGAAACTCAGGACAGCGGTCCTTTATAAAATTA
>JBGTIL010000016.1:0-6290 GCA_041745695.1 Chitinophagaceae bacterium
AACATACATCAGAAATCCGATGAAGATGTTCCCATGAAAACCAGTTGCCTCCTGTTAACCATTTTGCTTTTTGTTGGAATTCCTTCTTTAGCCCAGAAGAAGATATTGCATGCACCCTGTACCATAAGGCAACCACAGGGAAGTATCAAAGATATTTTAGAAGAAATTAGTGTAGCATGTAAAATCATCATTGAATATTCGAGTAACACATTAGACGAAAGCCAGGTTTTTCGCCTTGATGGCAGTGAAAAAACCATTGGAGCAGTATTAAGAAGATTACTGAATAATCAGCAGGTGAGAGTAGTAGAAAAGAATGGCAAACTTCTTTTGGTGCCATCTCCAGACCCGATAAAAGCAGAGGAACTCGTACAAAATTACCCGGTATTTGGTATTGTAAGTATAAGCGGCAGCAAAGAACCGCTGGTGGATGCGGCCGTCTATGAGCCTGCGGCTGGTAGAAGTACGCTTACGAATCCCTACGGCTACTTCAATTTATCATTGACTGAAGGGAAACACACTTTGATTGTTTCTTACGTAGGATTTGCTCCCCAATACATTGAAATTGATGTACAGACTTCAACCCGCAGGGACGTTTCACTCTCATTCAGTAACGCGGCTGTTCCGCCTGTAGTCGTTAAATCGGACAATATCCAAAAATCAGGCGTTGAGAAAATTACTCCGGGGGCATTCACGGCTTACAACACATTCCTCGGAGAAAATGATCCAGTCCGTTCTATCTATCTTTTGCCCGGAGTCAAGAATGTGCCAGAATCTTTCAATGGCATTTTGGTTCGGGGTGGTGGAGCGAACGAAAATGTTTTTCTTTTGGATGGTAATACCGTTTATAATCCCACACACATGCTGGGAGCTCTTTCAATAATCAGCCCGCCATCCCTGAAAACAATGCGCTTGTATAAGAGCGATTTTCCGGCGAAGTACGGGGGAGCTATTTCTTCTGTTATAGATGTATATACGAAAGACGGAAACATGGAGAAGTGGCAGGGTGAAGGGAATCTCAGTTTACTGGCAGGTTCATTCAGCCTGGAAGGCCCGGTGATCAAAAATAGAACGGCTATTATGACTTCTATTCGCCGCAGCTGGCCGGGATATTTTTTGAAACATTTTCAAAACGGTATACACCCCGATTTTTACGATGCCCATTTCAAGCTAACTCATTTGTTAACCAAAAGAGATAAGATTATGCTCAACCTTTATAAGGGTGAGGATGAATTGGTGCAGTCGAAAAAGAGAGTGGATAATCTTCATAAATGGGGCAATACGATCGGCTCCTTGTCATGGAACCGGATCCTGGGCTCGAGATCCTTCCTCAACAGTTCAGTAAACATGAGTCGTTATAATAATCTGGGCAGTTTTCAATATACACTGTATGGTGATGAGGAAAATAAGGATAACATACTTCAGACCAAATCCATAGGCACTTTTTCTTCCATAGGCAATTATGATCTCAAATCGAAGGCAGAAGTTTATTTATCTAACGCTGTGCGGTTAAATGGAGGATTCAAGGTATCACATACTATTGTCAAACCTTTTGAAACAAGAATATCAAGCCAGCTGCTGACAAACAAAGATGATTTCACTTCGTTTGTCCCTGTATTATTTAACGAGCTTTCACTATATGCCGAAGGTGACATCAAAATCGGGAAACGAATATTCGTACGTCCCGGACTCCATCTTTCCGGCTACCAGTTTAATGACTATAAATTTACTTCACTACAGCCCAGGTTCTTTGCTTCCTACCACCTGGCTAAAAACCACTCCCTCTTTGCCTCTTATAACAACATGACCCAGTACCTCCATTTGGTAACAAATCCTTATTTAGGGGCCAACAGCGATATATGGGTACCCAGCACCCGACTATTGAAGCCAGAACAAAGCACTTCGTATAATGTGGGATATTCCTACAGGAAGGAGAAGAGAATAAGATTTTCAATCGACGGTTACAGAAGAACGATGAATAATGTGACCAACTATGCCGAGGGTAAAACTTACTTCATCAATTCAAAAAACTGGCAGCAAAATATCGAGACCGGGGAAGGTGAATCTTACGGGCTTGAAACGTTGATTGAAAAAAATAGCGACAAGCTGACACTGTCGACAGCCTATACCCTGGCATGGAGCTTCCGGAAATTCAAAAGTATTAATAGCGGAATCAAATTTCCTTACAAATACGATCGAAGGCACGATATCAACTTGGGTCTGTCTTATCGTTTTAACAAAAAGATGAGTACAATGGTACTATGGTCTTTTGCCACAGGTGATATGTTTACGCTGCCGGATCAAATGTACCCGGACTTCGACAGGGCCCAGCAATTACAATCCCCAGATGATCTTTTAAGGGAATACCGGTTCATTTACCGTTTTTCAGGCGTAAATCAATACCGGACAAATCCCTATCAGCGTCTCGATTTTGGAACAAGTTATCATTCAACTGCAAAGCAGAAATTTCGATCACAGGTAACTGCTGGAATCTATAGTCTTTATGGCGCTGCTGATCAGTTCAGCTACGATTTCAAGGGCTCTTTCAAAACCAAGAGCATTGCCATCGAGGTGACAGATCAATTATTTACGATCACCCCCTATGTTTCCTATGTCTTAAAACTTTAATCCTATGAACTTTTTGCATCGAGTCGGCATTGGGTTGCTTTTCCTTTGCGCTATGCAATTCACATCTTGCAAAAAAGGGATCGATGTGAACCACACGGAGAATAAATTAGTGTTATTGGCGGAAATCACTGCAGAGGATTCCGCTTTTATTCCCGTGGGTAAAAGCAGCATAACCCGGACCGGTAGTTCTGTAAATTTCGAGAAGATGACTACAGCATCTGTTTCGCTCATCGATGAAAACAACAGTTTTACGCGGCTTCGTTATAACAATGCACCAGATTATTTGCAGAATCCAACGGCCGTGTATACGGGGAAATACACCTTTGACTATAATAAAACATACACGCTAAATGTTACCCATCCTTTACTTGAAAGCATTACGGCAACCGCCACTATCCCTGGACCAATTTCGATAAGCAATGTCGGTGCTGAAGATAAACGTCTCGGCGAAAAAGGCGTCCTGGTATTTGACTTCACCATTCACGACCAGCCCACAGAGAAAAACTATTACATATTTGAAGCCGTCAAACAACTGGTCGGGCTAGAACATTATTTTTTCTGGCAAGGCATAAGGTATGATTACGACACCCCGGATGGCGCGATTTTGTACGGCAACTTGTCTCCCCAACGTGATATTGAAATACTGACAGATACCATTCCGAAGAACCAGTACATTCGGCTGAATCTTTACACGTTTGACAATAAAACAGATAACCGCAATCTGGGAAGTCTGGATAGTTCCTTTCACAGGATCTTTATCACAGACTCTTTATTTAACGGAAGAGCCTACAAGTCTTTTTTTGCTATCATTAAAAATTTTTTTCAGGCAAAAACTCCAGAGCAGACGGGGCAAGTGATTATCAAAATAAAATCGGTAAGCAAGGAGCTCTATACCTATCTATTGGATTATGAGCGCTACAGAAACAGCTTTGAAGTGCTGCCTGTTCAGCAATTGATATCGCCAAGGGGAAATGTAGTCAATGGGCTCGGCGTATTTGGCGGAGTCAGCAAAAAACAATGGATTTACTATTATGATGAGTTGAAGTAATCCCCTGTTCATTGATGCGCAGCGTCGATTTTAATATTAATAGCCTATGAGCTAAAAAAAGTAAAGCGTGTGAGCGCAGCGTAGGGGTTTTGCCAGATAGTTTGTCTTTATATAAACGAACAATCCTTTTTAAAATCAAAAATTGAACTTTATGAAAACGAACAAAATGATCCTTGGTTTATCTGCCTTTGCTGTAGTAGTGCTTTTTAGTTGTAAAAAAGAAAACACTTCCATCCCTGGAATCGGCTACAAGTTTAAAACCTCTAACGCTTCTGCTCCGATCAATGCAAGGGTAACGGGTGGAAATCTTAATTGGACTTCAGGCTATGCTTCTGCAGTAGAAATTGAATTCGAAGCGGCTAAAGCTGGTCTTGAAGTAGAGTACAAAAATGAAGTAAAGCAAAAGATCGATCTTTTTGCTCCACTTTCCACCTTGGGTGTAATTTCTGTACCTGCCGGTACTTACGATGATATCGAATTTGAGGTGGAGGTAATGCCCAATGCGACAGATGCTGCCTTTTATCTTAGCGGCAGTTATACAAATGCAACTGGCGTCACTACTCCAATTACGTTCAAATTAAATGCAGCTCTTGAAATTGAAGCCAAGAAAGCGAATATTACTATTACAGATGGCGGGAGTTTGAATGCACTTACTACATTGAACCTGTCTCTGCTTAGTAAAGGTGTTACAGAAAGCATGTTTGATAGTGCCTCAAAAACCAATGGGGTAATAGAAATTTCTGCTACGTCTAATGCTGGTATGTACAACATCATTTACGATAATTTGAGAAACTGTGGCGGAGTTGAAGTGGACTAACTAATTATCGGAAACTTACTTCTTCTGAAGGTTCGGTAAGCAGCTAAATTCGGTTATACCCTCTGTTCTACAGGGGGTATTTTTATCTCCTCCAGGCTGTATGCAAACCAAGGATGCTGAGCTGCTTTTCTTAAAAACCTCTTATTAAGGCTGACGCGAGCGGGGTCGCAAGTCTATTATTTAATAATATAATTTAAGAGAACTCCTGACTCTTTGTAACCGCGCTTTCTGTACCGAGGAGTGTATTGGCCCCTTATAAACTGGACGGTTTTTAAAAGGTGGTTGAGTAGCTTTTTTAATCATCAAAAGGGTTAGCCTAAAATATTGGTCGAAGACGGCGTGTGGTGTTCTTCCGGCAAGCGATCCCGGTCTTCGTTTTTCGTAGTGGCGATTAATAATCATTTGCGCATGGTCCAGGAAGGTTCGGTGGCAAATATGAAGGCGGTCCTAGTCAGAGTTTGTTCGGAGCAAGTACGACATGAAGAGAGCTACCAAAGCCGTTGTGGAGTACGCTGCTGAACGAATCCACCAATATGCTGCGTACAGGTTACTAAGAAATTTTATGTGGTTCGCTTTGTTCCACCCTGGTCTGTTTTGACCTTTTCGTAACAATATCCAGGGATAAAAAAACTAATTTCACTCAACCCGAAGATTTTGTATGAGAAACTTTTTTGTTTGTAGTGTTGTGATTTTGGTGCTAATCAGCTGCGGGGTTCAGAAAAATGATTATAAAGCGGTTCTGAGAGACCCTTTGCTGTATTCTAGTACTGTAAATCAACTTACAGAAGTTATTACTCATGACATCTTTACTCCTCCACCTGCAGCGCGTATCCACGCCTATGCGAGCATTGCAGCCTATGAAGTGATTGCAAAACATAACCGTAATTACCCTTCACTTCAAGGCAAAGTAAACGGGTTGAAGGGTTTACCAAAAGCACCAGCTCAGGGAATTAATGTGCACCTGGCTTCTCTTTTAGCCTTTATGAACGTAGGTCAGACATTCACCTTTTCTAAAGACAGTACGCAACAAATAATCGATAAGCTCAAAAATTTAGCTACAGACCATGGAATGCCAGAACAAGAACTTGAAAATTCTGTGTCTTATGCCAATGCAGTGAGCACGGCAATTTTGGAATGGAGTAAGCACGACAATTATGCGCAAACGCGTTCGGCTGCTAAATACACAGTTAATAATGATGATGGGCGATGGGTTCCAACCCCACCTGGGTATATGCAGGCAGCGGAACCAGCATGGATGACCATCCGTCCAATATTTCTACATTCAGCTGCTCAATTTCTTGCACCGCCTCCAACGCCCTTCAGTAGAGACTCGACGAGTCAATTTCACAAACTTGCAGCCGAAGTTTACACTGTTGGTAAAACTCTGACTGAGGAACAAAAAGCAATCGCCGATTTTTGGGATTGTAATGGCTTTAAACTGCATGTATCCGGACATGTTATGTATGCAACGAAGGCAATGACGCCAGGCGGACATTGGATGGGGATTACTGGCGCTGTTTCTGCTGCTAAGGATGCAGACTTTGAAAAGACCGTTTTTGCTTACACTGCCGTTTCAATTGGCGTTTTTGATGGTTTTATTACATGTTGGAATACCAAGTTTCACTGGAACCTTCTGAGACCGGAAACCTACATTAACAAACACTTGGATCTGAACTGGATGCCGTATTTGCAAACGCCTCCATTCCCAGAGTACACAAGCGGGCATTCAGTTATTTCCAGTGCATCGGCAACCATTTTAAGTAAATTGTATGGCGACGACGTAGCTTTTAAAGATTCAAC
>JBGTIL010000017.1:0-7756 GCA_041745695.1 Chitinophagaceae bacterium
TCATGCTCACTTAGCAGCTCATCAAAAATAGCTGTAGAAGGGTCCCAGGCTCCACTGATGCGGTGGGCTATAACCGAGGCTTCTAGCTTTACTGTTTTTGCTAGAGCATTGACCATAACTTTCTGAGACACACCAATCCGAAAGCCTCCGGTAATTAGTTTGTTGAAGACAAAGCGTTCTGCATCGTCCATCTCGTTCCAGCAATCGAGAATGAATTTCTTACGTACTTCTTCACTTTCTTTTTCAAGCCGCTTTAGTTCTTCGATATAAAAATGCAATGGCTTTACTGCGCGGGGTGTGAGCGTGGCTTCTCTTCCTGGAAGCAACAATGCGATGGTTTCAGCAAGGTCGCCAACGGTATGATAGGATTCCTCAAACAGCCAGAAGGGTAGATGGCTCAGCTCCACGCACCAGGTGGCTAGTTGGGTGGAATTGACCGCCCTTTTGGGCCGACGGCCACTGAAGATGGCAATCACCCATACTTTATCTTTTGGATCTGCGGTGAGGAAGTAATCAGTGAGTGCGTGGAGTTTGTCAGTTGTTTTAGTGCTCACACCGATGGTATGAACAAGCGTGGCAAAATCGCCAATGCCACGAGGGCTTTCCGGGGTTTCACTCGTGCTTGTTTTAACAACTATATCCTCCATGTTATTATTTCCGGGGTATAAAATTAGATGAGGTCTGGTACAGAAGGATCTTCTTCGGAACTCGGTGCTTTTTCCTCATCGGCATCGCCGCCATACTCCGTTTTTACTTCCCTGCCGTCCAGGCCCTGCTCTGTAAGATATCTGCTGAAAGCAGCCTGGAACCCGTGCGTAGCGTACACCTGCTCCGCACCGGTAGCTTCCACTGCAGCGAGTAATCCTTTCCAATCGGCATGGTCACTTAGAATAAACCCTGCGTCTACATTGCGGCGCCGTACGGCTCCCCTTACCTGCATCCAGCCACTGCACACACCTACAGAAAAAGGAGCAAACTTGCGCATCCACGACGTTCCTTCGGCACTGGAGGGAGCGATAACCACGGCACCCTTTAGTTGCTCCTTTGGCGTGTCTGGAGTTACCCGCTGCACAGCGGGCAGTTGCCATCCGGCATTAACCAGGGCAGTGTGCACATTGTAAACAGCACCATGAACAAGGATCGTATCTGTTACTTCGGAGAGAGGTTGCAGAATTCGTTGAGCTTTTCCAAGGCTGTAAGCAAACAGCACGGATGTTCTTCCCGCAGCCTTGTTGGCGAGCACCCAGGTTTTTATGTCGTTGTAAATCTGAGCCTGGGGCTTCCAGTTATAAATCGGTAAGCCAAAAGTGCATTCTGTTATAAATGTATGACACCGTACCGGCTCGAACGCCGAACTGATGCCATCATTCTCTGTTTTATAGTCGCCGGAAAAAACCCAGATCTCGCCCTCGTGCTCTATCCTGATCTGGGAAGAACCAATAATATGTCCAGCAGGATGCAGCGACACTTTTACACCATTGATGTTTACCGCCTCGTTCCACTCTATTGTTTCATAAAGCCCTGGGCCGAGACGCGTTTCCAAAATTGGTTTTGTGTGCGTATGACAGAGATACTGCCGGCTGCCTGAGCGTGCATGATCGCTGTGGCCGTGGGAGATCACAGCGCGGTCTACAGGTTTCCACGGGTCGATATAAAACCCTCCCGCAGGACAGTACAAACCTTTGTCTGAAAATTCAATTATGGCCATCGTAGCTGGTACAATAACCACAAACGGTGCCATTTGTTTGATTGCCCGCAATGCATAAAGTAGCAGGGCGGATGCAGGTGATGATCTGCCAGGCCATTGTAAAGCGAACTGTAGCACGGGTTAATGCGACCTACACACAAGAAGAAAAATGAATTGAGGCAGGACCTGGATCATGGAAAGTTTACTGCACCGACTTGATGCCGTTGACCACCCGTGTGAAGTAAAGTTTTTTGTTCTCGAAGTAGTCGAGGGTCATGTTTTGTTTATCTAAGAATACAGGCTGTATATCAAACTGGGTAAATACAAAATTACCATTGCGGGAAAGATTAGAGGCAACATCTTTTTTCGTTTCCAGCAGTAACAAGGCAAACCGAAGCACGGTTTCATATCCACGAAAATACATATCTGTTGGTCGCCCGTTTACCTTTGCTTCAAACGACTTGGTAAGTTGTGTAGCCAGCGGATTCCATCTCCCATAGTTGAAAGGACTGCTGTACACAATCTCCATAAACTTGAATTCAGGTCTGGTAAAATTAAAGCCGTCCCATGTAGGCATACCTACGAGCGTGACAGGGTAGTCGGGACTAACAGCCGCGAGAGACTGTGCGAGCTTCAGTCCGAATACTTCGTCAAGACTCCCGGCAACACATACGGTCTTTCTAACAGTATCCAGCTTGCTCGTGAGTTGGGTCTCATTAAAATTGGGGCCTATGTTTTCGAACTGCAGTTTTAGCCTGTTACCTGCAGTATTTCGGGCGAATTCTTCCAGGTAGTCTTTAATCTGGTCTTCCTGAGTACCCGTTTTACGAAAAACAATCACCCGGTCGTTCCGATGGTACTGCTGGAGGTATTTATAGATGCCCTCTGCATGCGTGCGAAGGGTAGGATTGAGCACAACGTAATATGGGTTTGCGGATACGTTACCATCATTGGGCAGTGTGGCTGATATAAAAGGGATCTTTCTCTTTTGTGCGGCGTCTGCAAGAACCCTCACCTCATTAGTATTGGCATGCCCAAAAATCATTTCCACGTTGGCTAATTCAGGGTTGTTGACAAGCTCGGTCACGGGCTTGAATTTGCTGCGCGTATCATATATGAATACCTCGAGAGGTGCACCCATCTTATTAAGGGAATCGAGTGCCGCCTGTGCACCCTGGTAAATTTCTAATCCCGGGTTCAGAAATTTTGGAAATATTTTATCGAAGCGGTAGGTGTAGCCTGCTTCGAAAGCAGAGTCAAGATACAGTGGAGCAAAAAGCGCTATCTTATGACGGTAGGGCTGAACGGGCTGACCCGATACCGGCGTATCTAAACCAATGAGAAAGACACAAATAAGAAGAAAAAACAATTTCATAGTTATAGCTGTTTGGCGGGATCATTCCCATTCTATGGTAGCAGGTGGTTTAGAACTGATGTCATATACCACACGGTTGATACCTCTTACCGAATTAATGATCTCGTTAGACACATGACCAAGAAAATCGTAAGGAAGGTGGGCCCAATCGGCGGTCATACCATCTACACTCGTTACGGCCCTCAGCGCAATAGTAAACTCGTAAGTTCTCTCATCGCCCATCACACCCACGCTTTTCACGGGCAATAAGATTGCTCCTGCCTGCCATACCGTTGCATAAAGGTTATGGGCTTTCAGGGCTTTAACATAAATATCGTCGGCCTGTTGAAGCAGGGCTACGCGCTCTTCAGTCACCTCACCCAAAATTCGAATGGCCAAACCTGGTCCCGGAAAAGGGTGACGGTCCACCAGCTTCGGCGGGATGCCTAACTCCCGACCTACTTTGCGTACTTCATCTTTAAACAGCGCACGGAGCGGTTCAACCAGGCTCAGGTGCATTTTTTCGGGTAGACCTCCTACGTTATGGTGCGATTTAATGGTCACGGAAGGCCCGTGTACAGAAACAGATTCTATCACATCGGGATAGATCGTACCCTGACCCAGGAGCGCCACATCTTCCAGTTCAGTTGCCGCCTGCTGAAACGTATCGATGAACAATCGGCCAATGATCTTTCGTTTTTCCTCAGGATCGGTTTTTCCTGCCAGCTCCCGGTAAAATATATCTTTTGCATCAATGCCTCTAACGTTAAGGCCTAGTTGCTTGTAGCCTTCCAGTACTTCTTCAAATTCATTTTTCCGCAGTACACCATTATCAACAAAAACACCGTGCAGCTGTTTCCCAATTGCCTTATGAATCAGCATGGCGGCAACAGTGGAATCCACCCCGCCGCTGAGGGCCATGATTACTTTCCTGTTTCCAATGTTCTTCTTGAGTTCGGCAACGGTGTCGGTAATAAAATGTGCCGGCGTCCAGTCTTGCTGGCAGCCACAAATATTTACAAGAAAATTATTAAGGATCTTTTTTCCTTCCAGTGAATGATACACTTCGGGGTGAAATTGCAAGCCATACAGCGGCTTTCTATTACTGGTGGACCGGAAAGCGGCAACAGGGATTGAATCAGTTGTGGCTAAAAGTTCGAAGTCTTCGGGCAGTTGTATGATGGAGTCGCTATGGCTCATCCAAACCTGTGAAGCAGCCGCCAGATTTTCGAGCATTGGGTCGGGAGCGGCAATGTGCAACACAGCACGACCGAATTCTCGCTTGTCGCTTTTCTTAACAATGCCTCCGAACTGCTTTGCACTCAGCTGGGCGCCATAACATACGCCAAGCACAGGAGCCTGCTGCAGGAGCAGGGATACATCGATTTCGGGCGCGGCAGGGTCATTAACGGAGAATGGAGAACCAGAAAGGATGATGCCTTTTACAGTATCGTCGTAGTCATAAACCTTTGAAAAAGGAATGATCTCGCAGTATACCTTGCACTCTCTCACAGCCCTGGCAATCAGCTGGGTGTACTGGGAGCCAAAATCTAAGATGATTATTTTTTCCGTCATGCGCTGCGAAGGTAGTAAATCAGCTCCTACGGTTTCTACCCGCGAAGAGATTGGGCGGGTTTAAAGCCTTGCATCTGTGTATAATTTTTCTAATATTTGCAGAGACAACCCCATCGTGCATTGTAAAAATACTGTTTATGAAAAAGCGCTGCCTGTTCGTGTTATTAGCCGTTGTTGTCGCGTCCTGTAGGTTTGCGACTGATAAACGGATAGAGGGCAGTGGTAATAGCAGGCGCGAAGAGCGAACAATGTCGGAAGTAAGGAGTATTGATTTGGCGGGACCTTTTGATGTATATGTGACGCAGGAAAACGATACGAAGGTGAGCGTTGAAGGGGATGAAAACCTGCTCGAATATGTAGAAACCGTGAGAAATGGAGACGTTCTCCAGATCGCAGTGAGGGATGGGTTTCATTTAAAGCCACGGAGAAAATTAAAAGTGTTTGTTTCAGCGCCCCGCTTGCATGAGTTCGATGTTTCCGGCAGTGGCCGCATTTACTCGACATTAATCACGGCTGCGGATCAGGTAGACCTCAGTGTAAGCGGAAGTGGCAGGATGGTTTTCACCGACATCGATGCCCCGCTTGTGCACAGTGATATAAGTGGTAGTGGCTCAGTAGAGTGCGGAGGCACCACAAAAACCTTTCGGGCCGAGATTGCCGGCAGCGGAAATATTAATGCTTTCAATCTGCTGAGCGAATCGACTGCGGTCCATATCGCCGGCAGTGGCAATGCTGAAGTTTTTGCCAGCAAGCGTCTCTCAGTAAACATTGCTGGTTCTGGTGATGTGGCGTACAAGGGAACTCCCCATCTTAATCAGTCGCTTGCAGGAAGCGGAAAAGTGCGTAAGAGGGGATAATTAGTCGCCGGCGTTTAGCAAAAGTTCGGGGCGAGGTTAAAAGCCATCCAATTGAAAATCATCATCCCGCGGGCAGGTTACAGTTCTATGCTAACGATTACTCTAAAGGTGCTGAAGCCCGGGGTACAAATAGTTTTACCAGTAGTAAGCCAGCCATAAAGCCACCTATGTGTGCTGCATAGGCAATGCCGCCTGCCTCTTCTCCACCCAATGCACCAGCACCATTAATCAATTGAAACAGGAACCACAACCCGACGGCAAGTATGGCTGGCACGCGAACGATACCCAGTAAGATCCAGATATGAATGTGTTTCTTTGGAAATAGTAACATGTATCCGGCCAGCACGCCAGAAATAGCGCCCGATGCGCCCAAACTGGGAATGAGAAGACTTTGTTGCAAAAAAAGACTGCTGAAGACATGGCTGAGTCCTGCCAACACTCCGCAGATGATATAAAACACGAAGTAGTTTTTGTGGCCCATAGCATGCTCCAGATTGTCGCCGCAGATCCATAAATACATCATATTACCCGCGATGTGGGCTACGCCGCCGTGCATAAACATAGAAGTGAACAGGGTGAGATAAACTGGTATCGGCGTGTATTGCAAGCCAGGTAAGTCTTCAGGCTGACCATTCAGCGGATTGGTAACGATACTTGCATTGGTGATCAGATCGGTTCCGCTGAGTATTTCAGCCGGCACCGTGGAATACGCAAACAGGAAAGGAATATCCTGGCCAAAATTTTGTAAAAAAACAAACACCAGAATATTGATGGCAATCAGGACGTAATTGACGATCGGTGTTGTGTGCCTGTCACTGTTATCATCGCCAATGGGGAAAAACATAAACCTCTTTCTGCAGCTGATGCATAACTTATACCAGTAGTTTTTGCAAAGGGTTGCAGGCGCAGAAATAAGTCCTGAGGCACTGAGCATTTACCCCGTTGACTAAGCTTTTTAAGCCACAAAAAAAGCCTGGCTCAAAGGGCCAGGCTTCTGTACATATGATTGAAGTTCGATTAGTAATTATCTCTGTAACCACCGCTTCCGCCGCTGCTGCTGCCACCACGATTACCGCCGCTTCCGCCGCCATAACCGCCTCCGCTGCCACCACGACTTCCACCGCCGCCGCCATAACCACCGCTACCGCCGCCTTTTTTGAAGCCGCCGCCACCGCCGCCACCGAAGCTTCTCTTCTTAAAGTCACCGCCGCTTCCTTCCTCTTTAGGACGGGATTCGTTCACAACCAAATTACGACCATCAACCTCGCTGCCATTTAATTTCGCAATGGCTGCCTGCGCCTGCTCATCGTTTGCCATTTCAACAAAGCCAAATCCCTTACTGCGCTGAGTGAATTTGTCCAGAACAATTTTAGCAGAAGCTACTTCACCAAAAGGCGTAAACAGGTCAGTCAGGTCCTGATCTTTCAGGTTCCAACTAAGATTTCCAACGTAAATGTTCATTTGAGAAAAATTTAAAAAAATCAAATAAGTGTCAGCACTATCTACCGTGGCTAATCTTTTCTTTTTTAGAACGTAGTTAGCGGAAATAACACTAGAGCATTACGAAAATAAGGAATTAGGCAGAATTTTCATATTTAATTATTAAAGCTGCCCAGGGGCAGGTTTAATGCGAAAAACGCCTTGCTTTTATTGCTTTACTATCTTAATACTTTCTGTTTCTCCTTCACCATTCTGAAGTTTGATCACATAAACACCTGATGCTAATCCCGAAAGGTCGACGGGGGTATGCGAAGAGCCCACAACGGGTTTAACAGTCTTGAGCGTTCTTCCTTCAAGCGAGTTGATAGTGATCTTACCGGCACCATTAATTTTCTGATGTTCTACAGTTATAAAGTTGGCAGCCGGCAGAGGGTAAGCCTTCAGCGCGGTTCCAAAACTGGTTGTACCTTTTAGTTTTATAATACCACTGTACTTAGATCGGCCGTCGGCATCAACATTACGAACGCGGTAGTAAACCGTTCCTTTGTCAGAATAGGTATCCGCGAACGTATAAACTGATTTTCCGTTCGGCTGTACGGTACCCGCTACAGTGAAATTGCTGCCATTGGTACTCCGTTCGATCTGATATTGCCGAACGTTAACTTCGTCTGCAACATCCCAGCGTATACCCACGCTGTTGCCACTCCGGTTGGCAACTAATCCAAGAAAGGTCACCGGAAGAGGGATTGGAGTTGCGTTACCGATCGACAGATCATCAAAAACTGCAAAATTTTGCGTGGTTAGAAGATAGCTCACTTCTACTCTGTAAGTGGTACCTGGTGC
>JBGTIL010000018.1:0-21818 GCA_041745695.1 Chitinophagaceae bacterium
ACTATGTGGAGGAGACTTACATCTTTACAAAGTAACGGGCTGTTTTCTATTAGGCAATTTCGTCTCATTAGCTTTTTACCCTCGGTTCCCGCAGTTACTGTTCATGACATTGCTGGTAGCAGTGTCGAAGTGCTGTTACAAACCCGGGTCAATCCCATTCATCTGAACTTTGAGTGCTTGCATCGTCCTTGCTATGAAGCACAGCTGAGCCACTCCATGGCACTGTGTTCAAGGCCAATGCCGTATTGAAATTTCTGCCGGATATCTTATCTTCAGTTTACCCTTTGGCAACGTTGTTAGAGACCGGGGACAGTTAGCTTAAAAATCTTAATACACGGCACCACAAAAAAGAAGTCATCATGTCTGAAACAAGAAGACAGTTTTTAGCTGGCACCTCAAAGCTTATTGCTGCAGGCACCCTGGCCTCTATTGTCCCCGCTTCAGCCTTCGCCCGGGCGCCAGTAAAAACGCCTGCCAATGACAAGATAGTGCTCGGCTTGATCGGGGCAAAGGGGCAGGGTATGAGCGACCTGGTGCAAGCCTTGAAACAAACGGGTGTAGAGTGCGGTGCCCTTTGTGACATCGACGACGCAGTGCTTGCGGAACGCAGTGCGCAGATAACCAAGATCCAGGGTAGGCCGCCGGTGATCTACAAAGACTTCAGGAAGTTGCTGGAGAACAAAGATGTGGACGCTGTTATAATAGGCACGCCAGATCACTGGCATTGTTACCAGTTGATTGCCGCTTGCCAGGCAGGGAAGGATGTGTATGTAGAAAAACCACTGGCCAACAGCATTGGTGAATGTGATATCATGGTTCGTGCGGTGCGGAAATACAATAGGGTAGTGCAGGTAGGGCAGCAACAACGCAGCGGTGGTCACTGGCAAACTGCTATGGACTTCATCAAAAGCGGGCAACTGGGCCAGTTACGGAAAACACAGGTTTGGGCGAATTTTGATTATGGAGCTGGTCAGGCGAAAGTACCCGACAGTACCGTACCTCCCGGCGTAGATTTTAATATGTGGCTGGGTCCGGCTCCGGAGCGCAGTTTCAACAAAGCCAGGTTTCATGGCTCCTGGCGCATGTTCTGGGATTACGGAGGCGGCCTGATGACCGACTGGGGTGTACATCTGATGGACATGGCCCTATGGGCAAAAGACACTACGGCGCTGCCGCTGAATGTAACGGCCGCAGGCGGCAACTTCGCTTTTCCCGACCGGGCACACGAAACTTTTGACACCATGAGTGCTACCTACCAAATGCCCGATCATGCTATTACGTGGGAGCATACTGCGGGAATAGAAACAGGACCCTGGGGGCGCAACTACGGACTCGCTTTTGTAGGTAACAATGCTACCATAGTTATCGACAGGTCGTCGTGGGAACTGTACCCGGAAACAAGCAACGGTAAATATGAAGTGCCCGCGATGCCAAAACAAATGGGGTATGATTCTCATGAAGCGCACGTCAAAAATTGGATCGACTGTTTGAAAACACGCAAGGATCCGAATTGTACTATAGAGATGGGCCGCCTCACCGCTGTATACACACACATGGCAAATATCGCTCTCCGCACCAGGTCGCAGGTGGAATGGAACGGAACCAGCAAGAGCTTTGGCAAAAACACCGGCGCCAACGATTTAATAATGCCTGCATATCGAAAGGAATGGACCCTGCCGAAAATTTAGCAGCCTTCATGTCGAACGTTTTCTAAGAAGCTGGAGTTAAATGGGAGTACGGTAATTCGTAAGCAGCCATGAAGCTTTTGTCTCAAGTATCTTTTTAAATTGAGCAAACATAAACTTTCCAATGCTCTCGTAGGTTTCATCCACTACCATATTGAGCTCTTCCAACTCATTTTCAAAATAGTGACCTTCGAAAAAGTATTGAGGGTCGGCGGCGATGAAATGCACAATCGCTGCTTCTATATCATGTTGATTCTCAAACGCTCCGCGCTCGAGCCATTTTTTCAATTTGAATTTAAGTATACCTTCTTCGTCCTGTTCATAATCGGCTATGATTGACAGTACCGCTTCTGGTTCTAAGGTGGGTCTTACATACAAGCGTAGCCATAGGTTCAACACTCTCTGGTGTTGAACCCGGTATTCATCTGCTTCCTTTTGTTGCCTGAGAAAGGACGTGTATGCTTCTACATACAAGTCTTTGTCATCTGCCGCTGTATCTAAGAACTGCTGGTAAAAAAATACAAAGAGCCGCTTGTCTGAATCGCACAAGGCCTGCCTTTGTTTCCCAAGTTCTTCTTCCAGCTGCTCCCGGATGCAGGAAGCATTCGCAGCCTTATGCTTTACACCATCAAAGTCAAAGCTGTCAACCGTGATTTCTTTTTTCTCCAGGTTCTTCAGCAAGGCAATATCCGCTTCAAGGCTTCGAATGTTGCGCGGTAGATTTTTTACAGGCCCGGTAAAAACTGATACAAATGAAGTGGGCATTTTTGCTGCTCTCAACGCTTCTTCGATATCAAAATCATTAATAAATCTCCGGTCATAATAGCCTTCAAAAACGGAAGGCAGCGAAAATGGTTGCATCTGGTTTTCAAAGAGAACCACGAATCGGGCATTGTCTATTGGAAGCCTTTCCTCGTTGCCTTTTACTTTTTCATATAACTTTCCCGTGATCAGTTCCTGCCATTTTATGGGCTTATTGATCAATGTCCACGCGGACAGGTCTTCCACCATTCCGTCGAGTTTGAAACCGTCGAGGAAGGCTTTCCGGTCAGGCGTGGAAGGATGAGAAGCCCATTGCTCCTCAATATTGATTCGCTTCTGCTCATCATACTGGAAGGGCTTATCCATCATTGGCAACCCCTCCTTTAGTTCATAACCGTTTTTCTGCGCAACATCCACAATAACGGTGCGGTGGTCAGGGTATATATTGCCTGGTTTTTTATTGTCTTTCCATACCCCTTCGTATACAGAGAGCGCCTGCTGCAGGCAGACGTCTGCAAATTCAACTCTGTGCAGAGACGATATTATGTTATTGGTCCCAAAAAGACTTGCAGACACGTGATCGGCATGAAATTCCATTTGCCGCGACAGCGCAAAATAGTTAAGATTAACTACTTGAAACATTCGTTGTAAAAGCCATTGGATGCCATTGACCACGCCGAAAGTAAAACGGGCGAGGAGATTGAAAAGGAGATTCATGCGTGCGAAACCAGCGAGGGTTTTTGCATATTCCTTGTTTTCATAAAGCATGTTGTATATGATCCGGTTTGCATAATAAACAAACGAACTCAGCCTCATGCTTCTCTGGGAGAAGTGGCCAAACTCGTGCGCGATGATGGCTTTCAGTTCGCTCACATTTACTGCGTTCATTAGTCCCAACCCAATCTTCAAATTCTTTTGTACAGGGAGGAACAGGCTCCAGAAACTGGAATTGTAAAAAACGGATGCGTTTACGTCATGACTCAGGTATATCTTCTTCGGTTGAACCGTTCCTGTTTGCTGTGCAATACGCTGAATAACGGCAACGAGCTCTGGCTGCTCCTCTACCGTAATTTCCACGCTGTCCGACAGATCCTCTGCTGATGTCTCAAACAGGAATTTAAAGATATACAGCAGGAGCATTATGTCAACTCCTATCATTCCAACCCCGATCACTATAATGCCAACATCAGGAGGGCCGAGCAGGAGAACTGCTGCGCCATAAAAAATTACAGCAACCAGGGCAAGGGTCAATATTACAACTACTATATACCCTACTATGAAAATGCCAAGAGCTGCAATGGTTCTCCTTACCTCTCGTTGAAAAGCAGCAGGAGGTGGGAGCGATGTGGCAGTTGGAAGCACTGACAACAATTTAAGCAGGTGAAAACTTACGGCTTATGTGATATTAAAAAAATACATCAACAATAACGCCAGTAGTGTCACAATCTTCAATCGCACACGGGCGGTCACCAGCCAGCAAAACGCCCAGGGATTGCCACTAATAACAACATTTGTGTGCAACAACCATCGGAGATGTTGCGCAGGAGGAGCTGCCTGCACCCGGGCAGTTGCATTGAATGGGCGCGTCTTCCGCTATACCTTCGGTTCCCAGCCCGGCTGGTACTCACGACTCCAGTATTTCATCGCCTCTTTATCATTCAGGATGTGTCCGTTTTTGGGATCGATATTTAATGTGCGGCCAGACCGCTGGGCGATATTACCAAGTTGCACCAGCAACGTACTTTGATGTCCACTTACGATGTCAGAATTCAGCTTGGTGCCTTTTTTTATGCCATCGAAAAAATTCTGAATGTGCAGTGCATCCAGTTCCTGGGCAGGATCTGCCACGTTGCGGGCATCTACCGTCCGGTCATTTTTTACTTCTTTGACCAGGGTATTTTTTAGGTCATAGATTTTATACGAGTTGCCACTTTCTATCAGCAGCGACCCTGTTTCTCCATAAAACATCACGCCTACACTGCTGCCTTCCACTGAACGGCCGTTGCAGCTGCGTCCTTCCCAGCTGATAGCGGAGTTGTTATTGAATTCAAGATTAATCACCTGGGTATCGGGCGTTTGCCAATCATCCTGGTAACGGTAGCGTCCCCCCGCAGAACTCACGCGGACAGGATACTCTACGCCTAAACCCCATCGGGCAAGGTCCACCATATGAGTGCCGTTATTGAGCGCTTCGCCTGTTCCCCAATGCCAGAACCAATGCCAGTTGTAATGAATCAAATTATCGCGGTAGGGCTGCCGTGGCGCCGGTCCTTGCCAGAGCTCGTAGTTCAGCCAGGAAGGAACCTCAACCACTTTCCCCTTTCCAATAGAGGGCCGGTTGTTGGTGTACCATGTTTTTGCAAAATAAGGCCGTCCTACAACGCCCGCTTTCAGTTCGGTTATCGCTGCAACCACGTTAGGCCAAGAGCGGCGCTGATTGCCCATTTGAAGAATCCTGTTATGCTTCTTTGCTGCTCTTACCAGCATTTCACCTTCATTCGGATTATGACTGCAAGGTTTCTCGAGGTACACATGCTTACCCGCCGCACAAGCCAGAAGGGCTGCAGGGGCATGCCAGTGGTCTGGCGCCGTAACAATCAACACATCCAGATTTTTATCCTCCAGCGCCTTTCGGAAATCGGGTGATGCCTTGGGTCGCTTCTGTTGTATTTTTTCAACGGCATCAATGCATTTTGCCGCAGCCCTAACGTCAACATCGGCTACATACAGCACCTCGCAATTCTTCTGGGCAGCAAAGTTGGTTGCTACCGCAAGGCCCCTGCTGTTGACGCCCATGCTGGCAACCGTTATTTTTTCATTGGCACCAATGATGTTTCTGTAACTCCGTGCACTAAAGCCCGGCAGCACTCCACCTATGGAAACCGCAGCAACACTGATACCTGCTTTCTTTATAAAATCTCTCCGGTTATTTGTCATGATACTTGTGTTAAGTGGTGAACATTAAACTTTGCGCATTTTTTTTGCATTCGTCATAACCGCTTCGAGGCTCACAGCTGCACCATTGCGGCGTTTGCTTTCATGTGCAGCTTCCATGAATGCGTAAATTTCAAGTGTTTCGTCAGCACTCACAGGAGGTTGTCCTGTTTTAAAAAACGCTACTATTTGCACCAGTAGATTGTCATATCCACTGAATGGACCTAAGGGAAGGTTTCCTTTTTCGCCATATACGGTGCCACCGTAATCATGTTTTCCTGTTCGGGTGCCCCTGAAGGTGCCCACCCTGCCATCTTTCCAGGTGCCCACTACCACATCGGTTCCCTTGTTATGAATGCAACTCACGTCCTTACACCCGGTTCCCATGGCAGTAAACAAGATTTCCACTCCATGGATCCCATACCAGAAGAAGTCGGGATGCGTTTTTTCGATGGTTGCGGGGCTGAATGTATCAGCTCCCAATACAGCACCCAGCTTTCCTTTGGCTACTTCCTGAACACTCTCCATATACCTCAGTGAAGAAGAGGAGAACACGGGCACCTTATTCTTCCTTGCAGCCTCATATATCGCGATCACATCGGTTAGTGATGCGGCCACTGGCTTGTCAATAAACATTGGTTTACCGGCTTTGATTACCTTCAGCGCCTGTTCCAGGTGCGGACGGCCATCATTTGTTTCCAGCAATACAACGTCTACTTTTTTTAGTAATTCCTCGATTGAAGTCACGATCTCAACGCCTAACTTTTTCACCTCCTCAATATATCCCGGTATTCTTTTCACAGACGACTCAATATCGTTACTGCCTTTCGGATATGCTGCTACTACTTTGTATCCTTTTACTGCTGCGAGGGGTTCTGCAGCATTGAGCGACTTTGTGAAAGCTACGCTGTGAGATGTATCCAGACCTATGATCCCAACCCGATTGTCTGTTTGATACAGGTTGTTTGCAGCGAGTTTTGGAAAACCATCCAGCAGAGCTGCACCAATTCCGGCAACGGCTGCAGTGCGAATGAATTGACGGCGGGGTAAGTTATTTTTCATAAAAGTTTATTTAACCAATTTCTTCATGTGTTGTAAGACCGTGCTGAAAGATTATGTTGCTCAAAATGTGCGCAGGCGTCCTGCGCTTTGTGTATCCAGGTACAGTGTCGCGTTGCTGTGTTTTTTGAGTGAGGTGGAAGGGAAAGATTCCTGCACTTCACTGTGTAAGGTCTGATAAACTGCCTGTGCCTTGTTATTCCCAGGTACTATGCAATAAATTGAATCGGCCTTTAGCAGGGTGGGTACTGTGAGTGTGATGGCAGAGGTAGGTACATCTTCAATTCGTGCGAAACAACCATCATTCACCTGTTGCTGCCTCGACACTTCATCCAGGGTAACTACCTTGACCATCAGCGGATCGTTGAAGTCGGCCGTGTGCGGATCGTTAAACGCAATGTGCGTATTCTCCCCGATGCCCATACAAACAATATGTGCTGGATGGTGAAGCAGTACCTCAGCATACCTGAGACACTCCTTCTCTGCATCAGCTGCAGTGCTGCCGTTAATGTAATAGACCTTATTAAAAGGAACTTTATCAAAGAGTCTTTGTTTCAGAAAATGAGCAAATGTTTGCGGAGCATCGCTTGCCAATCCGATGTATTCATCCATATGAAAAGCGTTTATGCGGGTCCAGTCAATTGAATTATCTTCTGAAAGGGAATAAAGAAATTCATTCTGAGAAGGTGCAGCTGCAAAAATGATATTTACAAACCCTGTTTTGAGTAACTGCAATTCCTTAATTCGCTCCGCCACGTCGGCTGCTGCTTCGGCGCCCATCTCTCCCCGGTCTTCAAAAACCCTGACATTCAATTTATTGGCATTCAATTCTTTGGCATGTTTCATTGTATCTGATTATGTGATAGAAGTATTCCGGGCCCTGTTGCAGTGAAGAAAAACTTTATGCTTTCCCACTCCTGCAAGTCCATATTTGTTTTGAAGCTTTATCTTTCGAAAACAACTTTCCCTTTTTTAATTACATTTTCAATTTGTATTTCTTTTCCACTGAAGTGAAAAAGCACTTTATCATTTTGATCATCAAAAGCTGAATCAGTTTTTGTCAACAATTTTGCAACGTTAGTTGAAGCCAGTTGCCAGGCTTCGCCGAGTGTTGTAATGTTTTTACCAACGAGGTATTCAATATTTTCCAGCAGCGATTTGGCTGCTCCTGCCAACAGTCCAGGAGTGTGTTTCAGCGACAAACGTTTTTCGTGATCCAGGACCACTGTACCACCTACATGACTTTCATATTCTCCCGGAGGCATGCCTGCAAAGCAGGTGGCGTCGCTAACGAGTAGGGTGGCTGAGCCTTTTGTCTTCAGCACCACCTTTATGAATGCATCAGGAATATGGATTCCATCTGCGATGATACAGGCGTGCAATTCGTCGGCAGCAAGCTGATCCCAGATCAGGTTCGGATGCCTGGGTAATAACAGGGGGACAGCGTTGCCGAGGTGGGTCGACAGTGTTGCCCCGGCTGCAACCGCCGAAGCAACTTGTCCGGCATTGGCTAATGAGTGTCCAATTGAAACCAGGATGCGCTGCTCTCTGCATTTTTTTATAAACGGGACAGACCCTTCCAATTCTGGTGCAAGGGTGACCAATTTTATTTTACCGCCGGCTGCTTCCTGGAATTTCATGAATAACTCCCAATCGGGCAGCTTAATATACTGTTCGTCATGGGCTCCTTTAGCACCTGGCAGAGAGGATATAAAGGGACCCTCCAGGTGTATTCCCCAAATGCAATCGTTCACCAGCGAATCGGATAAACATGCCTGGTAAATAGTGTTCGCCAGCTTCAGTATGGTTTCATCTGAATTTGTAATGAGTGTTGGTGCATACCTTGTAATCCCTTTGCTCAACAGGCAGTGTGTGCTTTTCACAATGTCCTCCTGGGTCAACGAGGGATGATTAAAATCCACGCCATTAATACCATTTACCTGCAGGTCTATCAAACCCTTCCCCGAGAACAGTGAATTAGTTGCGCGCACTTGGGTTGGCCGGGTATGTTTTAGCATACCCTCCTGCAGTACCCATTCCTCCGCTTCTCCTGTTATACAATTGATACAGGCTACAACGCTACTTCCCTTTATTATTTCGGTTTGGGTGGGCATCTTGTTTTATGTCGTTCTTTTCAAAGCGGCCATAAGATTTGTTACTTTATCCGGAACAGTTCGGGTTGTAAGTCCCACGGTTATGAATACAATTGCCGACACGATAGTTGGCAGGCCTACTTCGAGTGCCAGGCTGTTTAATTCTATGTCCTTTGTAATAATAAAAGTGAGCAAGCCTGCAACGATCGAAGCTATTGCAGCTCGCGGACCACATGACCTGAATACAGGAAGCAAACCAAATATCAGGGGCATGGAAGTGGGTCCCAACAGCGCGGCAAACCAGTTGATGATAAGTCCTAACACCCCGCCGAAGCGTTCGTAATTAAGCGCTATACCAATTGTTGCCAGTGTGAAGAGAAAGGTGGTGACGCGGGCAGTGCGAAGAGAATTACTGCTGTTACGGAACTTTGAGGAGACCACGGGAAGGATATCCCTTGTGATTACCGCTGCTATTGTATTAACATCAGAGGAGGTCATGCCCATGGTAGCCGCAAACAAGGAGGCTATTACAAGACCTATCATTCCCTGTGGCAGTATTTTCACCATCAGCCAGCCATAAGATTCACTGGGGTTTGTCAAACCTGGCAGGATCACAGGCGCAGCCCACATAGGAAAGAATAGAATCAACGGCCACAGTAAATAGAGTATTCCCGAAAGCCGGGCTGCTTTTGAAGCTTCCTTTTCATTTGGTGATGAGATATACCTGGTGGCAAGGCTCCAACTGCCCCCATTGTAACTCAGGAAATAAACAAATAGCATCACGGCCACAAAACCTGCTGTGTAAGGATCATTAAACAGGGCACTGTGCTCTGGTGGCAGGCGCTCCCAAACTTCTGTAATTGAATTTAGGCCGCCAAGCCTGTTTACTATCAGTACGAACATCACGATGCCGCCCAGCACCTGCACAATAAACTGAATCAGGTCTGTAATGATCACGCCCCATAAGCCACCGAAGGTGACGTAGATCAGGGTTACTACTCCTGAAACCAGGATGCCTGTAGTCATTGAAATGCCGGCAACCACGTGCAACAAAATACCGATGGCTGCCCACTTGGCGCCCACATCAAAGATCTTCAGCAGGACGCCTGTCCATGCGATGATCTGTTGTGTGGCGACATTATATCTTATGCTTAAGTACTCAAGAGGAGATTGTATCTGGAGTTCTTTTCTCAACCGAACCCAGTACACCGGAAATATTTTTGCAGTGGCAATTATAACAACGGCAACAGGTAAGGCCCACCACATGAATATCGTAAAACCATGCGTGTAGGCCACGGCTGCATAGGCAACAAACACGGCGCCACTGTGGCCCGATACGTGATGCGATATGCCTGCGAGCCACCATGGTAACTTGCCGCCTGCAACAAAGTAGTCCTCAGAATTCTTACTTCGAAAGTAGGACATGACGCCTATTATGATCATACTCAAAAAGAAAAGAACGATCACTATTATATCCAGGAAATTGAACGCCATTTAAATGTTTTAGTAAAATTTAGAACCAACTGCCCGATAATTCAAAACAGGACACCGCAACAAGATCAGTTTCTATCCATTTGAAATCTAAACATAAAGAAAGATCGACGTACATGAGCCGCCCTTGAAGGTATGCTGCTTCTGTTACCCATTTCAACCCGGGACCACCTGTGCCAGCTGCTTTCAAGAAGATTTTAAATGCAGCAGTTAATATTTGAATCCAGCAACGAAAGCACTCGTTACATTGCTTCGCTGAAACACTAATACCCCGGGTTCTGTGCCATTTTTGCACCGATGTTCAGGTCGATCTGAGCCTGCGGAATAGGGTACAGGACGTTTACATCGCGAATGTTTGCTCCCGGCGTTTTGGGGTTATTGTTATACTGTTTTACCCTTTCAACCAGCTTTCCCATACGGCGCAACGTAATTGGCCTCCAGTCTTCGCCATAAAGTTCTCTTGCCCGCTCGTCCAGGATATAGTTGAGATCAACATTTTGTGGAGCAACCGGTGTTGCTTTAGCCCTTGTTCTGATCTGGTTAATATCTGCTGCAGCCGCAGCCAGGTTATCCAATCGTACATACGCCTCCGCACGCAGTAGCAGTGTTTCTGCCAGGCGGATGGCATAAAGATCTTTGTGGTTATCTCCTCCACCCGACCTTGCCGGGTCAGTGAAATGATTAACGGGATCAACAAATTTCATGAAGTAAGGAAAGATATACTGAGACGTGTCATTGGCGCATTCCTCGATCCGGGTGGATACAAATTAAAGTCTATTTTTTTCTTGTTGAACGCTGAGCCAGGACTGTCGTAGTAAAAATTTCGCTTAAGATTATGCTCTGCATTTCTGATGTCCCTGTTCCAGTCGCTCAACCAGATGGTGTAAGCAAGGTAGTTGGTAGGACGCATCCAGCCAACCGGTCTGCCGAGTGTATCGGAATAACCTGTGAAGCTGCCATTGACCATCGGACCGCGAAAGGCCTTGAATCCATCCGGCGTATTACCCATCCTGTAGTAAGCGGGTCCAAAAACTCTTTCGCCCTGTGCAGCTGATCCACCCACTACGAGTGGCTCTATCTGGATGACCCAGATGGCCTCTGTATTCTCTGCCAAATTGTGGTTTCCAAATCCAAACAGATCAAAATACGGATCACCCGTTCCAAACACATCAGTTCCCAGCCTGGTGCCGAACCGTTTTGTCATAAGTCCGTAGCGATAGCCTGTGATCACCTTCGAAGCTGCATCCACGGCTAACTGGTGCTTGCCCTGCGTGAGGTAGAGCTCGCTTAACATATGCCAGGCTGCGCCCTGGGTAACTCTTCCCGTAGCCTCTTCTTTGCCTTGCTGCGGCAGATTGGCGGCAGCAAAAGAGAGGTCTTCTTCCATAAGCTTGTATACTTCTGCCTTCGGAGCGCGCACGAAGTCGGTTTTCGAAGAACTGATTACTTCTGTTACAATGGGAACATCACCGTAAAAAGCCACCAGTATACGATAAGCATGTGCCCTGAAGAACATCGCCTCAGCGAGGTAAGCATTTTTTTGGCCGGCATTATTCCAGATGCCTGGCGCGGCCGCAGTGATTCCTTTGATCAATACGTTTACGCGTTGAATCAATTGATAATTCAGGTTCCAAAAACCTGATACATAAGGATTGGAGGGAGTAAAAAAAGTTGAATAATCGGTTAAGAAACGCGCACTACCCGGGTCCTCGCCGTAGTAGGCAAGATCGGTTCCCATGCCGTACAACTGGGTTGCGTTGTCATTAATTCCGTAAAACCAATTTTGCCGAACAGAGGTATACAAACCCGCAGCTCCCTGCCTGATACCCGGAAGTGTGTTGTAGGCGTTTTCAGGTGCCAGAAAGTCTAAGGGCTTTTCATCGAGCACACGCTTGCTGCAAGACAAGAGCATTACCACTGGCAAGGCGAAAAGCAAGAAGCAGTTTTTATTAAACAGATATAAATATTTTTTCATGATTCCGTTTCTTCTTTAAATGTTTGATTTAAAAAGTCAGCCTGAGGCCAGCGATAACGTTTCGCATCAATGGCAGGTTGCTCACGCCTGTTTCAGGATCCCAGCCCGACCAATCGGTCCAGGTATGAACGTTTTTTCCCGCTATATACACCTGGGAAGCTTCCATGCCCAATCGCTTCAGTAAGCGGTTTCCGAATTTGTAATTGAGTGAAATATCCTGGAGTCTGATAAAGCTTCTGCTTTCATAAACGCCGCTGGCTACCTCGGGTGCATAATAAATTCCTGAAGCATTGTTCACACCGTTTTCCGGTGTCCAGTAGGGGCGAACAGCAGTAAGGTTTGTTCTTATGATGCCTGCAGACTCAATTCCTGCCGGCGCAGACGCTGCGTTGATTACAGTAGCGTTGTTGGCAATGTAATACCCGTTACCACCCTGGATCGAGTTAAGGAATACGAACAGGCTGAAGTTTTTATAGGAAAACGTATTGCTTATGCTGAACCGGTAGTTCGGTGTTTGGTAACCTATGATGGTTCTGTCTGCATTCGGCTCTATAACACCGTCTTTATTCTGGTCAACATATTTAAACTGGCCCGGGTACCACTTGTTTAAAATATTACCGCTGTATAAATAATTTTCTGTCCAAACACCTCCCGCCATTTTGTAGTCATATATGGCGCTTATAGGAGCACCTACGAACCAGGAGTTTCCTATATCCTTGTCGTTCCCGCCGCCATAAAGCCTGGTGATCTGATCTCTGTTCTTGGCGAAAACCAAATCAGTGCTCCATTCAAACTGACCTTTTACATTCAGAGACGATAAGGAAAGCTCTATGCCTTTATTACTGATGCCACCGATGTTGGTCCACACACTGGGATATCCTGAGGCCGGAGGAAGTGCCCTGTTAACCAGCACATTCGTAGTGTTTGCCTTGTACAGATCTATTGCGCCCGTGATTCTTCTGTCGAGAATACCAAAGTCTACCCCGATGTTGGATGAAGCGGTTGTTTCCCACCCCAGGTCAGCATTCCCTAAAGTATTTGGAAAGATGGCAACGGCGGTAGTGGCTCCAAAAACATAGGCGCCTGTGCCCATCCTCGAGAAGCTGGAATAGCTTCCAATTCCCTGGTTACCGTTTTCTCCGTATGAAGCCCGGAGCTTCAGGTATACGCTCTTGAAGTTGTCGAAAAACGACTCGTCTGAAACTACCCATCCCAAAGAAACGGAGGGGAACGTGGCAAACTTCTTAGTTAGGCCGAAACCGGAAAAGCCATCTTTTCGTACTGTTGCCGTTACCAGGTACCGGTTTTTGAACGAGTAGTTCAAGCGGCTCATATAGGAAAGCCCATTTGATTCTGAAGCTGTGCTGGCTACAGTAGCAACCGTGCCAAGCCCCACATTGTTGAATCCCAAGACAGGGTTGTCGAATCCCTGCGCATTGAGTGTGGAGCTGTCTGCACGGCTGTTTTCCCTGCTGAACAGAAGGGTCGCATTTACACGGTGGTCTCCCAAGGTTTTTACGTAGGTAACTATGTTATTTACGATCCAGTTGCGTTCTTCCGAGGGATTTTTTATCGCCATCCCCTTGTTTCCGGCGCCCTGTGGTGTGGTTACCGGATAAAATAATTTATTATTTCTGTTAGAATAGGTGTTGGAATAATTTAGCTCGTAGTTCAGTCCTGTGATCCAGGGCACGCTGATTTTCGCGCTTCCTACCACAAACAGGTTATTTCTGATGTCGCTGTTGGTAACGTACAAATTATTAAGTGGGTAGGGCATGTAAATCTCGTTGGTCAGGAACATATCATACTTCGCAGAATCTATCCTGTTGTTGGCCAGCGGACTGGCGGAGCGGGCATTGCCCAGGCTTGCTTCTAACCCCGAATAATCGCGATAAGAGTAAGCGGAATTCAATCCTAATGTGAACCAGTCTGTAACCTTGCTTTCGATATTGGTACGTACGGTGAGTCGTTTAAATTCATCATTTTGAACAATGCCCTTTTCACCCGTGTAGGATCCTGATACAAAATAACTGGTTCGATCACTTCTACCAGACAGGCTCAGGCTGTAATTCTGAATCGGCGCTTTTTGCAAAACTTCATCTACCCAGTCGATAGACTTTCCTGCCAGAAAATTATCCTTCTCTTCCTGGCTCCGGAGCCGTGCTACCAATACATTGCGATTGGTAATATCGGGTCTTACCGGTCTCCCGGCAGCAGTAGCACTGGTGGGCCTTGTCTTGTACCAGGTGTACAGGTCCTGCTGATAAAAGTAATCAACCAATCGCAGCGCATATTGATCTGCGTTCATCACCTTCATCGGGTTATTGGTCATATTCTGTAAGCCTTTGTACATGTTAAATGAGATCACCGGCTTGTCTGTTTTTCCTTTCTTCGTTGTGATAAGCATTACCCCATTGGCCGACCGCGACCCGTAAACTGCTGCGGAACTGGCATCTTTAAGTATATCTACAGACTCAACATCGTTCACATTGATGTCTGAAACGCTTCCATTGTAGATGATGCCGTCCAGAACAATCAATGGCCGATCGCTTGCCGACAGAGAAGTTTGTCCCCTGATAGAAAGATTCGGCTCGCCGCCTGCACCGCCCGCCCCCTGTACGTTTACGCCCGGGGCACTGCCGGAAAGGGCCTGGAAAATATTTGAATTCGCCAGCAGGGATTTACTATCCATTGATACCCGTACAACAGAGCCAGTCAGGTCGCTTTTTCTCTGCGTACCATATCCAACTACTATTTCTTCAAGAGATGCAGCTTCTACCTCCAAACTGATGCTGATCTCTGTTCGCCCATTAACGGCAACGGTCTGGTTTCTATAACCGATAAATGAAAAAAGCAGGGAATCTGATGACGTAATGCTTCTAAGCAGGTAAGTTCCCCTGGCATCACTTGCTGTACTTGTTTGTGTGCCTTTCACCTGGACGGTAACACCTGCCAGGGGTTGATTGTCAGAAGCAGATCTTACTATACCGGATACCGTTTGCGAACGGGCGCCACTCAAAGCTAAAAAAAACAAAAAGGTCAGTAATGCTTTTGAACGGGCAGAACGGGGTAAAATTATTGTCGTCATAAAGCATTCGAAGTTGGTTTACTAACTGATGAATTGAATGTGGTGACTGGTCGAGTTCAAGTTGGTAGAAGGCTTAGGGGCAGGAGTGTTGGTCTAAACTATTCCTTATTCTATCGAAAAACACCACTCAGGCTTTATGGAGGAAGCAAAACCGCGATTATAACGTTTGAAATTCTTATTATAACGTTTGAAACTGTCCTGCAGTCGATGAAGTTTATGGTCGATTCCAGCTCCAGTTTTGTTAGATTAGCATGGGGATTTTTTCTGGTCGTCTCTTTTCTGATTTTTGATTTAAATGGCGGTTGCCCCTGGGTCTTAATACTGCCCGGGATCATTAGGGTTAGATTTTCATTCGAATGAGCAAAAGAATAGACAGCAAATGAAAAAAGGAATAACATTAAAATATATGGCCAGGAAGCTGCACATGTCTATATCTACAGTTTCAAAATCTCTGAATAGTGATACTGCTATCAGCGCATTAACCAAGGAGCGCGTTAAGGAGCTGGCGAGGCAGTGGGACTATGTTCCAAATGAATCGGCACGCCATTTAAAGTTCAATAAAAGTTTTACAATAGGACTGATCTTACCCGAGCTACAGGATCCCTTTTTCGTTACGGCTATCAACGGCGTGGAAGAAGTTGCAGAAAGGGAGAAATACAATATCATTCTGGGTCAGACACACGAGAATGTTTCGAAGGAGGAGAACATAGGCAATGTTATGATCAAGAGCCGGGTTGATGGGTTGATCGTTGCGGTTACGAAGCACACTGTTGACATGACACCTTTTGAAAAATTTAAAGCAGTGGGCATTCCCGTTATGTTCATTATCCGGGAACCCAAGAAGCATTCCTTCAATTGCGTGTCGATAAACAACCAGGCGGGAGCTTTTAAAGCAACCAGCTTTTTGATCAAAAAAGGGCACCAAAGGATAGCCCACATTATGGGGCCTGAAACACTTAAAATTGCACAGTTAAGGTTGGAAGGATACAAACAAGCCCTCCAGAAAAATGCCATACCCCTGGACATGGCTTTGGTTAAGGTCACTGATTTCACCAGCCAGGATACCGAAAAAGCGATGATGCAGCTGATGAAGTTGGAATCGCCACCTACTGCCATTTTTACTTTTAAAAATTACGTGACCTTGGATGCGATAAAGTTCCTGCGCAAAAAGTACCCTGCAAAATTGATAGAGATTGATTTTACAGACTTCGGTAATCTTTCTTTATTCGAATACCTGGACCATAAGCCCGTTGCATCCATTGAAGAAAACTTTTACGAGGTCGGCAAACAGGCCGCCATCTTACTTTTTCAAATGATCAAAGAGGAAAACGACCACCAGGACGATGACCCGAAAAATATCGAGATACCCTGCAAGCTTAGAATTCACCGATAGCACAGCTTTAAATGCGACACTAAAAAAGCCCAAAGACACGATTAACCTACCCATCCATCCAACTTTTGAAGACGTCAAAACCAATTTTCAAATATCTCCCATCAGATCAGCAAAATATGCCCATGCCAACATTCCAAAGTGTCAAGAGGATATCATTTGTACCTGTGTGTCGCTGCGTCACTATCATCCTGCTGTGTTTAGTTGCTTCCACAACCTTAGCTCAAAAGAAAACAAGGGCGGTGCCCCCGGTAACGCTGGCGCTGAATGCCTACTCTTTCAGTGATGTTTTGAGTGCCAAAAGTGCCCGTGATTCCCAGCAGGTGTACAGTCTGTTCAATTTACTGGACTGGTGTGCCACCAAAAAAATCAAGGCGCTCGATCCAACGGCTTATTTTTTCCCTACTTACCCCGAAGTGCCCTCCGATGAATACCTGAAGCAATTTAAGACGAAGGCTGCTGAATTGGGTGTTGTTATCAGTGGTACGGGTGTGCGCAACAATTTTGCCTCACCCGATCCTGCCGTACGTGCCGCTGGCGTGCAGCTCACAAAGTATTGTATCGTGGCTGCATCAAAGCTGGGTTCTCCGATTGTGCGGGTATTTGCCGGCGAGATCCCGAAAGGTTACGAGGACAAATGGAAAGAAGTAGCGGGATGGATGATTGATAGTTATAAGGAGTGCGCGGCTTATGGTGAAAAGTATGGTATTAAGATCGGCATCCAAAACCATGGAGATATGTTACAGACCGCGGAACAGTGCATTTATGTGCTGGAGGGGGTCAAGTCGAAGTGGATTGGTTTGATCCTTGACATTGGCAGCTTTAAAACGGAAGATCCTTATAAAGATATTGCCGAAGTATTGCCTTACGCGATTCACTGGCAGGTGAAGCAAAGTGTTTGGGGCAAAGATGGGCCGGTGCCAACTGATTATAAACGACTGGTCAGCGTAATTAAAAAGGGTGGCTACAAAGGTTATTTGCCGATAGAGACGCTGCCCGTGCGTGGTAGGCTTTACGACCCGTTTACTTTGGTTCCTCAAATGCTGAACGAATTGCAGAAAGCTATCAAAGAAGTGTATTGATGACTCTGAATGGTGGCAGAAGAAGTAGTCCCTAAGGTTGTTAAGGGCATGCACACGCTTTCCAGGAACCATTCTTTCATCCGGGCTAAGTTTTGACACAGATTGATGCCATATAAAAAGAACACTCAATTAGTTTCATTCACTCTAACCTGCATTTTAAAAAGCTCAGATCTTAATGCCAACGGTTACATACGCGTTTCTGCCATCACTAGGCCAGATACCCGGCCCGGGATAAAAAGTGGGTCGCTTGGTAAAGTACTGCCGGTTAAAAATATTGTTGACGCCGGCTCTTATCGTGAAATAACTATTTGTTTTTAAGGATGTATTCAGATCCCAGATGGAGTAACCTGGCGTGAAGCCTCGTGCTCCGCTGATTGGCGGCGTAACAGTGTTGAGTGCGTCGGAAAAGGTTGATGATGTGTAGCTATACAGAAAGGTGGCGCTAAGTCCTTTATAAATTAAATCCAGTCCATTCCGGCTCAGCCACCTGGGAACGGCTTCTACTTTATTTCCTGTGATAGATTTATTAATGGTTCCCGTAGCCACCTGCCCGCTGGTGTACACAGCGCTCATGTAGGAAGTAGAAGTAAACAGGCCCGCGTAAAGGTTTGCAGCTACGGGAAATTTGTACTGCAAAAAGGCCTCGATCCCATTGGTCCTGCTGTTTCCAATATTTGTTTTGTACGTATAGGAATCCCCGCGGCTGTCCTGCAGCACTAGAGTACCCATGCGATTATTGTATTGGAGCTTGAACAAACTGACATCGTACTGCAGATGGTCGAAAAGTTTTCCGCGAATACCTGCATCCATATTGTAACCCGAGGCGTCGCTCAGGTTTTTGTCTATTTGTTCGTAGGTGGATGCGGGTATGATATCCTTGAAAAGCACAGGCCGGTAGGCTTCCGAAAAGCCACCATATACTGTATTGTCGGTGTTGAGTGCATATTGCGAACTAATACCTAATAAGGCAAAACGGTGAGCGATCGTGGTGGGGAGTTCGTTAACCGTGTAATAACTAATTACGCCACTCATATCCGATTGGCCGTTTTCAATCCGGATACCGGGTGAAACCGTCCAGCGTTTGTTCAATCGCAACAAGTTCTCCGCAAACACGGCAACATTGCCTGTCTTAAAATGAATGTCTCTGCCAAAACCCGGTTGAACCAAAGCAAGGTCGAAATCACTACCTGTAGTGCCCCTGCCGAGTTGCTGCCGGTGCAGATCGTTATTCATATAAACCAAGCCCGTCGTCAGTGTACTTTGTAAACCCATTACACTGTATTGGTGTTGTAAACGTACTTCTGCCGTACGGCTGTTAAAGCGATCGATATCTACCTGGCGGTTTTTGAAAGCGCGGGTTACAGGGTCAACAGCATCGGCCACATTGGCAAAAGCATCAAACTGTACGCTGCTTCTGTTTCCGATGAGGCCTGATGTTACAACGCTCAATTTCGTATGATCAGAGAGCCGCCAGTCGAGTGTTAGTGAAGGCACGTAAATATCAGGACTGAAATAGTTTCTGTTTCTCGTGCTCATGGTTGGATCGATATTGAACATGCTATCGTTCAAAGGTCCGGGAATCTGGTACCGGTACGTGGAGCGTCCTATTTCTGCCTTAAGCGCGATGTTCGGATTGAACTTGTAGATCAGTTGCAGGAATTGCGCGTTGGCATCAGAACTGCTATTCTTTCTATACCCATCTGAGTGCCGTTTATAGTAGTAAGTATAGTAAGACAATTTTTTAACTGTGCCGCCTGCAGCCACGTAATTGCTCAACAGGTTATAGGAGCCTGCGGTAGCTACATTCTCGAACGTAAATGGCTTACTGGAATCGCCCCTTTTGGTTACGTAGTTGACCATGCCTCCAAACTGAGCGCCGTACTGTAAGGCCCCTGTTCCGCGCACGATTTCTATCCGTTCGAAACTTTCCATTGGTGCACTGTAGTGACTTGCAGGATAGCCGTATACGTCTGAATTAATGATCGCTCCGTTCTGTCTTAAATTGAACTCCCAGCTGCGGTGGGGATCGAGTCCACGGGTGGCAATGTTCAGCTGGTTGCCGCTGCCGTCCATGTCGTATACAAATACACCTGGCACTTTGGAAAAAATCTGGCGACCCGTTTTAAGCGCTATGTTTGCATTGGTGCTGCCCAGGGTAATTACCTCGCTCTTTTTCCCTGCATTTAAAAAGCCGGATGACTCATCTGGCAGGCGGTTAATATCCCTGCGCATCCACGACCTGATAAAAACCTCCTGCAGTTCTTTGGGCTTCAGCGTATCCGCCGGGCTCTGGGCCAAACAAAGGTTTTGTATGCAAACAATTGATATAAATAAAAGGATTGTCTTCATGGTCGGCAGATATACGATAACTCTTTAGTACCGCGATTTAGTGATAGACTCAGACAAAGTTACAACAATCAAAAAAAGTCAGCTTTTTGCTGCTTGGGCCCGATTCAAAAGAGGATAGGTCTACTCTGCTATCATTTGGCTTCTAGTCCACCATAGCCTTTAATGTCAATTGATCTGTATGAATCAAATGACTTTCAGTTTGGCTTTTCGGAATTATTTCCTACTTTAAATCCTGCTGAAAACCGCAGACTAAAAAGATTGTAGCTGCGTCACGACATCAATTCCGTCCGCACTCCTGGAAAAAATTTTTCTCGTTATCTGCGTCTGTGTCAGCGGTGCTCAGTAAAAGAAAGCATTGCGCATTTAATGATTCATAAAATTCAGCTATGGCTAAAGACTTCTCCTCTTCGCGCAGAAAATTTTTACACCAGTTAGGAAGTTCAACCCTTTTGTTATCAGCCGGTTCTTTGAGTGGGCTCGCGGCTGAGAACGCCATTGAAAAACGACTACTCCACTTCGAAAACAGGATCGGTTCGAATGATAAAATCAGGCTTGCCTGCATTGGGATGGGCATCATGGGCTCCAATGATGTAAAGACAGCGCTTCAGGTACCCGGTGTTGAACTGGCAGCTGTGTGTGATTTGTATGATGGCCGCTTACAGAAAGCCAGGGAGCTGTATGGTAAGCCGATTTTTACAACACGGAACTACAAAGAAATCCTGGAGCGCAAGGATATCGATGCCGTGATCGTTGCTACATCCGACCATTGGCACGACCGCATTTCGATAGAGGCGATGCAAAAAGGCAAGGCCGTTTATTGTGAGAAACCTATGGTACACCGCATTGGAGAAGGCCTCGCTGTTATAAAAGCCCAGAAGGCCTCTGGTGCCGTATTCCAGGTAGGAAGCCAGCGGGTAAGCAGTATCGCGTACCTGGAAGCTAAAAAGCAATACCAGGCTGGTGTGCTCGGTCAGCTTAATTGTGTGGAGGCCTCCTATGATCGCCATAGTGCCCTCGGAGCCTGGCAGTACTCCATACCTCCCGATGCTTCACTGGAAACTATTGACTGGCAACGCTTCCAGGGCGATGCGCCAAAAAAGAATTTTGATCCAAATCGTTTTTTCAGGTGGCGGAATTATCAGGACTATGGAACCGGCGTGCCCGGCGACCTGTTTGTTCACCTACTGAGCGGCATCCATTTCATTACCGGTTCTATGGGTCCTACCCGCATATTTACATCGGGGCAACTGGCTTACTGGAAAGACGGGCGCGATGTGCCCGACGTGATGGTAGGAGTGATGGATTATCCCTCTACAAAAGACCACGCAGCTTTCCAGGTGATGCTACGCGTGAATTTCGCCAGTGGAGTAGGCGAGAAGAACAGCACCCGCCTCATCGGATCAGAAGGGGTCATGGAAATGAGTGGAAGCAGTTTTACCATTCACCGTGAAAAGATGGCTGCCGCACCCGGCTATGGTAACGGAGATGCATACGATACCTTTCCTGAGCAGACTCAAAAACAGTTTCGCATCGACTACGCAAAAAAGTATGGCGAACAGCCGAAAAAGCATGAGAAGATCGCGGATATTTCTTATGAGGCGCCAAAGGGATATAATAGTCATCTCGACCATCATATTAATTTCTTTGAATCTATAAGAACGGGCAAACCTGCGGTAGAGGATGCTGTGTTTGGTTTTCGCGCAGCAGGTCCCTGCCTCGCTTGCAATGACAGCTTCAATGGGCGCAAAGTGATCAACTGGGATCCTGTTTCCATGAAAATAACAGGTTGATGAACTAACTTGATTCTTAAACCGACTTTCACCAATCAACCCCAATTATGAAGGACAAACTTTTATTGCTATTGGTTAGTGTATGCCTCTTTGGATTTTTACCTGCCGGCATCAGTCAGG
>JBGTIL010000019.1:0-4294 GCA_041745695.1 Chitinophagaceae bacterium
AACCCGCGAATGAGGACCAGGCTGGCTTCTACGCTGTCAACGCCGTCGTCGATAGCGGGCACCAGGTGTGAGTGCATATCGGTGTGCAGCCACGAGAGATCGGGCGGAATGGGTGCAGGTTTACTTTTGAATATGGAAAACATAGTGGAGCATTGTGTGGGTCAGCTTTTGCTGGTGTTCAGGAGCTGCTGGTAGAGTTGGTCCATGTCGCTCACGAGCCGCTGGTAGCTGAAGCGTTGCAGTACAAAGCCGCTACTGTTGCCGCCCAGGCGTTGCCTCAGTGCATCGTCTTCTACCAACTGCAGCAGGTGCCGGCAAAACGATTCGGTGTCTGTAACGTCTGACAGTAAAGCGGTTTCTCCTTCCGCTACTATATCAGCAATGCCACCCACCCTTGTAGACACAATCGCTTTGTTCGCTGCCTGTGCTTCGATAAGGCTTACCGGTGTGCCTTCGTTGACTGAGGTGAGGGCTACGATATCCAGTCCGGCGTTGATCACATCTACATCGCTGCGCCAGGAAGTAAACACCAGCGGGTGTGGATGGGTGTGGTGTTTTTCTGAAGTGAAGCCGATACCCAGGGCTCGGGCTTTTTGTTCGAGCAATTCGCGGGTTGATGGCACTGGGCTATAAAAAGATCATTACCACACCACACATACTGTGGGAGATGTATCCCAACACGCCCGATAACATCAATGCGGGTTGGGCAAGAGTCAAAGAAAGCGTGGCAGAGGAAGGTCTCGATATAGAACTTCATGCTGCCGCCGAGTATTTTATCGATGAACATTTTGTTCAGGAACTCAAAAACAAAACACCCCTACTGACCCTAAAAGACAGGCTCGTACTGGTAGAAATTTCAATGGTTACCGCGCCTTTCGACCTCAACGAAGTGATCTTCGAAATGCAGATTCAAAACTATCAACCCGTAATCGCCCACCCCGAACGCTATATCTACCTCCGCAATAAAAAGCCATTTTTCGACGACCTGAGAAATAGTGGCTGCCTGTTCGCGCTCAATCTGCTCTCGCTTACCGGGCACTACGGTGCTTCGGTGCAGGAATTGGCTGAGTACCTCCTGAAAAAAGGATACTACGACTATGCCGGCACCGACATGCACAATGAACGACACCTCGACGCCCTCCAAAAGCTGGGCTCATCAGCTTTGTTTGCCCGCCTTGAAAATTCCCCCCTGATTAAAAATCACCTGCTTTAGTTACTGCCATAACCTGGATGCTTTTTTGACCCGTGTTTCGTTGTAACGGTCGATCTTTGCCTTAAAACAGGGCTCGTGCCCGACAGTTACGCTCTTGCCCTGCCTTGGCGATGTCAACCTTTTTAGCGTTTATTTGTCTCTAGTAACTAATGGGATTCACGATCAAAGAACTGGAAACACTTTCAGGCATTAAGGCACATACCATCCGCATCTGGGAACAGCGTTACCAGTTTTTAAAGCCTTCCCGTACTTCTACAAATATTCGCAGGTACAGCAACGACGAATTGAAAACCCTGCTCACAGTTGCGCTCCTCAATAAGTACGGCTACAAGATCTCCAAGATCGATGGTATGCCCCGGCAGCAACGCAATGAAGAACTGCTGCGGCTGCCAGAAGAAGAGGTACGCACAGAATACAGCGTGAATGAAATGATTGGCTGTATGGTTGATCTGCAGCTCGAACGTTTTGAAGAGATACTACAGCAGCATATCCAGGAAAAAGGTGTCGTTGATACAATCACCCTGCTGCTCTTTCGCTTCCTGGACAAGACCGGAATTTTGTGGCAAACAGGACGCATCAACCCCGCCCATGAACACATTGTTACTAACATCATCAGGCAAAAGCTGGTGGCTGCCATCGAAGCCCTGCCTCCTGCCGATAAAAAAGGTCCTACAGTGCTGCTGCTTCTGCCCGAAGGGCAGTACCACGAGCTCGGACTTCTCTTCGTCAATTACCTCATTAAACAGCGGGGCTTGCCCGTCATCTACCTCGGCGCCAATGTACCGCTGAAAGACGCTGACTATGTGGCGGCCATCAAGAAGCCCGACTACCTTTACGTGCACCTGTCCTCTCTTTCCGGTAAACTCGACTTCAAAAAGTTTATAGATACCCTGAGTACCAATCATCCCCAGTCTACCTTCCTGCTCTCTGGCGTTATTTCTGAAACACTCAAAAACGCCCAGCCCAAAAATGTCACTGTTCTGCAATCGCTCCCCCAGGTTATCGCGTACATAGGAAAGTTGTAAAAATATTTTTTGTTTAATTTTAATATGCCATTTATTAAACAAAGTATTGTGTAACTTTGGGGTATTAAATCTTAGACAGAATGAGCATTCAGGAATTTGATAGTTTGGTTATCAACAACGCCGAAGGACTTAAGCCATTTGCTATTACACTTACCCGCGACCGTGAGACAGCACAGGACCTGTACCAGGAAACGCTGTTTAAAGCATTCGCTAATCGCGAACGCTACCAGTCGGGTACCAACATCAAAGCGTGGCTTTGCACCATCATGCGCAACATTTTTATTAACGAGTATCGCCGTAACGAACGCAAAAGAGCTGTGCACGACTCGGTACAGTACACGGCGCAAAACAACACCTACGCTATATCTGCTGAGGGTTCCCTACACCTGAAGGAGATCAACCGCGCCATTTATAATCTGCCCTCTATTTTTAGGAAGGTGTGTTTATTGTACCTTCAAGGCTATAAGTACAATGAGATAGCTGAGGCATTGAATGAACCACTCGGTACCATCAAAAGCCGTATTCATTTTGCCCGTAAGCTTTTGCAAAAACAAATAGACAGGTGAGTAAATCAGTAGTTGTTATCGGTGCCGGTTTCGCCGGGTTGTCTGCTGCCGCATTCCTGGCAAAGGGCGGGTGGAAGGTGACTGTTATCGATAAGGGCGAAGGAGCAGGAGGCAGGGCGAGGCAACTGAAAGAAGCAGGGTTCACCTTCGATATGGGACCCAGCTGGTATTGGATGCCTGATGTGTTTGAACGATTTTTTGAACAGTTTGGAAAAAAGGTGTCGGATTATTACAGTCTTGAAAGACTAGATCCATCCTACAGGGTTTACTGGCCCGATGAGGTCATGGACATACCGGCCAACTACAACGCTTTTAAAACCCTGCTCGAATCTATTGAAGCCGGCAGCAGCGCCCGGCTCGACAAATACCTCGAAGAAGCCGCGCATAAGTACCGGATAGGGATGCAGCAATTAGTATACAAACCCGGGCAGTCGCTTACCGAATTCTTCGACTGGCAGGTGATCAAAAATGTGTTCCGGCTCGACATCTTCACCTCCATCAAAGCACACATTGCCAAATACTTTACCCACCCAAAGCTGAAGCAGCTGATGGAGTTCCCGGTGTTGTTCCTGGGCGCGCTCCCTCAAAATACACCTGCGCTATATAGCTTAATGAACTATGCCGACATCAAGGGCGGCACCTGGTATCCGAAGGGAGGTATGTACGCTATCGTGCAAGCCATGCAGGATCTGGCTGAAAGCCTGGGAGTCAATTTTCGATTCGGTGAAGAAGTGTCAAAGATCACCATCCATGGCGGACAGGCGCAGACCATAGTCACCAACAAGGGCATACATCAGGCAGATGCCGTGGTGAGCGGTGCCGATTACCATTTTACAGAAAGCAGCCTGCTGCCACCCGAATACAGAACTTACTCAGAGGCCTACTGGAGCCGGAAAGTGCTGGCTCCTTCCTGCCTCATTTATTATATCGGGCTGAACCAAAAATTAAAAAACGTACTCCATCACTCCCTGTTTTTCGACGTGCCCTTTGGAACGCATGCAGCTGAAATATATACCGACCCGCAGTGGCCGAGCGATCCCCTGTTTTACCTGAGTGTAACTTCACAAACGGAACCCGAAACGGCACCGGAAGGCGGTGAAAATTTGTTTATCCTGATACCTGTTGCAGCCGGGCTCGAGGGCGATACAGAAGCCCTGCGCGATCGCTATTTTAAGACTGTCATCAAAAGAATAGAAGAAAGAACGGGTAACAATATTGAGGACGCTATCGTATACAAGAAAACCTATTCGGTCAGCGACTTCACTTCAGACTATAATTCATTTAAAGGCAATGCCTACGGGCTTGCCAATACCCTAATGCAAACTGCTATCTTGCGTCCTTCCTGCCAGAGTAAAAAAGTCTCTAACCTTTTTTACACTGGTCAGTTTACGGTGCCGGGTCCTGGTGTTCCCCCAAGCCTTATCAGCGGGGAAGTTGTAGCAAACCAAGTTTTCAAAATGTTTAATCATTGATCAATGACCATTGAAGCT
>JBGTIL010000020.1:0-5761 GCA_041745695.1 Chitinophagaceae bacterium
CGAAGATAAAAAATAAACGAAACTTAATTTGTTAGATTGGTCTAACTTAACTACTTTTGGCAGCAAAACTTAGGATATGTGGCATGGCCTCAGACTCTCATGTGCGTTTCTCATAGTCTCCTTGTGCCTCTACTCATCCGCATCAGCCCAGACGGCAACTGTTACCGGCATTATAACATCTGGAGGTCAGCCAGCACCCTACGCCAGTATCTTATTAGAGACAACCTCGTTGGCTGCAATTGCAGACAGTACCGGTCAGTTCCAGATTGCCGGCATACCTGCAGGATCGTTCCTGTTAAGCGTTTCGTTATCCGGGCATCAAAAACGCTCCAAAAAGATTTTGATTAAAGACAGCAGCTCTTTGCGGGTCGAGTTTGTTTTAACCCCGACGGGCCGTGATTTGGATGAAGTTGTTGTAACAGGTACATTGAAAGAAGTGAGACGCATGGAAAGTCCGGTGCCTGTAGAAGTGTATACGCCCCAATTTTTTAAAAAGAACCCGACGCCCAGCATTTTTGATGCGTTGCAGAGTGTGAACGGAGTTCGTCCGCAATTGAACTGCAACGTGTGCAACACGGGAGACATACACATCAATGGTCTCGAGGGCCCTTACACCATGGTATTGATCGATGGTATGCCGATCGTGAGCAGTCTGTCTACCGTTTATGGCTTATCAGGTATCCCAAACAGCCTGGTAGAGCGCATTGAAATTGTTAAGGGACCTGCTTCATCTCTTTATGGATCAGAGGCAGTGGGCGGACTGGTTAACATCATCACTAAAAAACCAACGAATGCAGCTTTGTTTTCAGCCGATGTATTTTCAACCACGTGGAAAGAGTGGAATGCAGACCTCGGATTTAAATTCCGCGCTGGCAAAAAAGCTACTGCATTAACAGGTGTCAATTATTTCAGATACGGAAACATCATCGATAATAACCGGGATGGTTTTACAGATGTAACCCTGCAGCACCGGGTGTCTTTGTTCCAAAAATGGAGCATACAGCGGAAGGCTAATCGATTGCTCAGTGTGGCAGTAAGGTACTTTAATGAAGATCGATGGGGAGGAGAAACCCGCTGGACAAAAGCGTTCCGGGGTGGCGACAGTGTGTATGGCGAGAGCATCTATACCAAACGGTGGGAGCTGATTGGCAACTACCAGTTACCAGTAAAAGAAAAGCTGATGCTGTCCTTTTCTTACAACAATCATGATCAGGACAGCCGCTATGGCACCACTTCTTACATTGCGCAGCAACGCATAGGTTTTTCTCAATTAACCTGGGACAAAACACTTAAAAAACACGATCTCCTTGCCGGCGCGGCACTGCGATACACATTCTACGATGATAACACGCCTGCTACAGCAAAAGCAGATAGCGCCAGCCAGCGCAATAGTCCGGATAAGATCTGGCTCCCTGGTATTTTTCTGCAAGATGAAATCACCCTCGCCAGAAATCACAAGCTGCTTCTGGGCTTCCGGTATGATTACAATTCAGTTCATGGAAATATTTATACGCCCCGTTTTGCCTACAAATGGAGTTTGGATGATCAAAACATTCTTCGCCTCAATGCAGGTACAGGTTACCGGGTAGTGAATCTTTTTACTGAAGAACATGCTTCTCTCACAGGTGCAAGAACCGTTGAAGTGAAAGAAGCCCTGAAACCGGAGAAGACCTATAACGTGAACCTGAACTACCTTAAAAAGATGTATTCCCAAAATGGCACTTTTATAGGCCTGGACGCAACTGCCTGGTACACCTATTTCAACAACCGTATCGTTCCTGATTTTGAAACGGACCCTAATAAGATCTTTTACGATAACCTCAACGGGTACGCCATCAGCAAAGGGTTTAGTGTGAACGTTGATGTAGCTTTCCCAGGCAGTTTGAAAATACTCGCAGGTGCCACGCTCCAGGATGTTTCGACAATAGAAAATGGTGTAAAACAACAGCAACTGCTGACAGAAAAATTCACCGGTACCTGGGCGGTATCATATAAATTACAAAAATTCAATACGAGTATAGATTACACTGGAAATATTTACGGCCCTATGCGGCTGCCTTTGCTTGGTCCGCTGGATCCACGGCTTCCCATGTCACCTGCCTGGAGCCTTCAGAATATTCAACTAACGTTCGGCGGATTGAAAAAGATTGAGATTTACGGAGGCGTAAAAAACCTATTAAATTTCACACCCAACAGAGGCAATCCATTTATTATTGCCCGGGCCAACGATCCCTTCGACAAAGGCGTGGAGTATAACAGCAACGGTCAGGTTGTTGCAACGCCCGGCAACCCCTACGCACTAACCTTTGATCCTACTTATGTGTACGCACCCAACCAGGGAAGAAGAGGATTTTTAGGTGTGCGGGTAACCATTAGATAATGCTATACATTCAAAACTTACCATATGTCTGTATCCCAACTGAAACAGCTTGAAAACATCTGGCAAACAGAAATCGAACAGGGAAATCTGCTGTTTCACGCCTCCGCATACCGGGAGGCCAGTCCGCACTACCTGGAAGCAATGATTGCATCTGAAGTATTACTTGAAAATGGCACCTCATCCTGGAAACAGATGTTACAGGTGCCGGGTATGTATTATACCTCCTGCATCAACATGGCGCATAATTATTGGGGCATGCAGCAACTGCAAAATGCCGCAGACTATTTTCTCTACTGCAGCTATAAGTTGAAAATGTTTTCCAAACAGGAACACCTCTCGGACCTATCAAAAAAAACCGCCGTTGTTTACTGGCTGAGGAGCATAAAATCCTATGCCGATTTTTCTGAAGAAACCGGGTTATCGATGCCTCCCAATCTGGATAATGACGACACTTATCTACAACTGGATAAACTGAAATCTTTATTTGCGATTAATAAGGCCAGTTTAAACTAGGCTTCTCTAGTACCCATTTTTATTTCAAAAACATCAAGTAATAAGATGAATAAATGCGTTTTAATGCTACTGATAAGCCTGGTTTCGGCTCAGTTTTCCAATAGCCAGGTGAGGCAGGTGAGGTTTGAGCAATTAGACAGCCTGCAGGCAGTACAGCAAAGGCCCGTGATCGTGTTTCTTCATACAGCCTGGTGCAAGTTCTGTAACACAATGAAGAACACTACTTTTAAAAACAAGGAAATTCAGGACCTGCTCAATAACAAATTTTATTTCCTTGCCCTGGACGTAGAACACAAGCAAGACATCGCTTTTCGGGGCCACAGTTTTAAATACAAGCCCACCGGCACTACATCTGGTGTTCACGAACTGGCCGAGCAACTTGGTTCCATGGAGGGAGAGCTTGCCTATCCTACAATGTCTTTCCTGAATCCTGGTTATCAAATAACTTTTCAAAGGGCCGGATTTATTCCGGCAAAAGAACTCCTGGGCATCCTGAAAAAACTTCAGTAACGCCCCGGGCTATATCGCGGAGCAAAGCATTTAAGTACCGCGTAGCGCCTGCAATTTGTAACAAGGTGATAATGTACACAACAAACCGACCCTCCGGGTATTGATTATTTGTCCGCACTCCCACCCTGAGGACTACCGGCTGCCAACGGGAGCCTGTCGGGTGGCTTCATGCGACTTTTTTCTAAAAATATTTTTCGCGATTTTAAAATACCAGGTGCGTGAGCTTCGGCCCAGCCTATTAATTGTAGAATCTGCTGCAGCAGGCTTTCTCCGGTCTGAGTTAATTCATACTCCACCCGGAGCGGCGTGTCTGAGTAAATGGTTCGAGACACCATGCCGTCACGCTCGAGCGCCCGGAGTGTTACCGTAAGCATGCGCTGGGAAATGCCGCTAATGTTTCTGCGCAGCTCATTGAAACGCAAAGTTCCATGCTGCCCAAGCAGCAACAGGGAATAAATAGACCACTTATCGCCCAGCCCCGCAATGATGTCCTTTACGGGACAGGTACCTCCACTCGTACTGGCTGCAGAAAAAACTGCAGCAACTCTGGATTTCTCCCTGGCGGTTAAATGCATGGCTCACGTTTTAACAAGATGCACATTTTCTGTATCACAAAGATAATTACCTTCGGTTACTTAGGGTAACTTGGTTCCGAGGAAGATTTTAGCTGAAATGCAGCAGGGACACAGTTTTTGTGAATTAGTATTTAAAAGAGCATATGAAAAAAGCAGAACCGGCTGAAGTTATTCCACCGAAAAAAATAGTCATTGGCGATAAGAATGCGCCTATTACCCTGGTTGAGTATGGTGATTACGAAAGTGAGGCCTGTGGTGCAGCCAATGTAGTGGTTGAACAGCTCCTGGAGCGGTACGCCGGACAGATAAAATTTGTATTTCGTCATTTCCCGCTGTTGAAATTCCACCAGCGTGCGCATAAAGCTGCGGAGGCTGCAATAGGCGCCGCGCAGGAAGGTAAATTCTGGGAGATGCACAAAGAGCTTTTTGCCAACCGCCGCAACCTTGGTGTCATTAGTTTAAAGAGCCACGCCCGCGAGGCAGGGGTTACAAGCAAAAGTTTTTTGAACGATCTCATTAATGGCATTTACGGCATCTATGTACAGGACGACCTGAAGGAAGGAATGAAACTTGGCGTTGTCGACATCCCGACCTTCTTCCTGAACGGTAAAAAAATAGAAGGCGAACCAACTTTAAAAAACCTGGATAATCATATCCGGGCTTTAATCAACCCCGTGAAAGCTAAGACAGCCAAAATTGGTCAGCTGGAAGAAAAGATTGCCTAGTGTAGAAATAGCGATAAAAAAACTTAGCAACAGCCCCTGCCCGCAGCAGGGGCTGTTATTTTACAAGGAATGATTTGGGCTGAGGCTTCCATTATGTGTATTGTTTCAATCGTGAACAACAGGCATGTTTACTAAACGCCACCAAAACACAGGTACTTCAATTCCATAAAATAGTCCATGCCGTATTTGGACCCTTCCCGCCCCAGACCTGAATCCTTAATCCCACCAAAAGGTGCTACCTCTGTCGATATCAGTCCTTCATTGATACCAATCATCCCATACTCGAGGGCTTCAGACACCCGCCAGCAGCGATTAACGTCGCGGCTATAGAAATAGGCGGCGAGCCCATACTGGGTGTCGTTGGCCATTGCAATGGCCTCTTCCTCAGAGCTGAATCGAAATACCGGAGCCACAGGTCCGAATACTTCTTCCCTTGCTATGAGCATATCCGTACTTGCTTCGGAAAGCACAGTAGGTTCAAAAAACAAGTCATTGATCACCTTGCCGCCGGTGGTAAGAGAAGCTCCCTTCTTCAGGGCATCGCTTACAAATTCCTGTACCTTTTGAAGTCCCTTCTTATTGATCAAAGGCCCCACCTGCACATCATCATGCAATACATCGCCTGTTCTGAGCTTTGCAACAGCCGTGGTGAACTTCGAGACAAACGCATCATACACGGCATCCTGCACAAGTATTCGGTTCACACAAACACAGGTTTGCCCGTTGTGACGAAATTTTGAGACCAGAGCACCCGCAACAGCGGCATCCACATCAGCATCATCAAATACAATAAAAGGTGCGTTGCCACCCAATTCGAGCGACAGTTTCTTTAGCGTTGGTGCGCTCTGCGCCATCAATAGTTTGCCCACGGATGTAGACCCGGTGAACGAAATTTTGCGCACTTTTGGATGCTCACAAAACGCTTTTCCCAAACCGACAGCATCAGATGACGTGATTGTATTATAAACACCGGGTGGAAAGCCAGCCTGCTCGGCCAAGTCGGCGAGCGCGAGAGCCGTCAGGGGCGTTTCGGACGGCGGTTTGACAATAACCGTGCA
>JBGTIL010000021.1:0-4041 GCA_041745695.1 Chitinophagaceae bacterium
AAAGCATTATTCAGATGTATCGTTTGAGCGGTATGCTGATGATGTTGTGATCCATTGTAATGACTTCAAGCGGGCTTTACGCTTGTTAGAGGCTGTGAAAAGAAGACTACGTCAATGCAAATTGGAAGCCCATCGGGATAATGGAAGGAACTGCCTAAAGGGGGCCAGTGAATATCGTTGAAAGGGGGCCAGTGAATAACGCCTAATGGGGGCCACAAAATATCGGGCAAAAGGGGCCACTATTAGAGGCTAAGATACACTATTATTTTTTTGGATACTACTGTTTCTTTTGCGCATAGATTCACCCATGAGTTCCAGCCGGTGAGCTGAGTGTACAATCCTGTCTAAGACAGCGTCAGCGATGGTTTGCGCCTGAAAAAGTTCATACCATTTGATGACCGGTAGCTGGGAAGTCATGATAGTAGACCTTCTGCCATGCCTGTCCTCAATCACCTCCAAGAGCATTAGCCGATTCTCTTCATCTAAAGGATGTAAGCCAAAATCGTCCAGGATGAGCAGATCCTGCTTTTCCAAACGGTTGATGAACTTGGTATACGAGCCATCTGCTCGGCTCATTTTTAGTTGAGAGAATAGCTTAGCGGCATTAAAATACAGAACCTTATATCCCTTCATACAGGCTTGATGACCGATAGCGGAGGCCAGATAGCTCTTACCCACACCAGTAGGACCGGTAACAATGATATTTTCCTGCTTTTCTAAAAACTGACAACTGGCCAGTCTGAGCAGTTGTGTTTTATCCAGTCCTCTTGAGGAAGCAAAATCTATTTCTTCCACACTGGATTGATAACGGAACCTGGCAGCTTTCAGGTAACGATTGATTTTCCGGTTCTGCCGGTCCTCATATTCTGCTTCTATGAGTAGGTGTAACAGTTGATCAAAAGGAAGTTGTTCATGCTGTCGGGTTTCCATGCTCAACTTAAAAGCCTGGTGCATACCCAGCAGTTTCATGGCTTTCATTTTCCGGAATGTTTCCTCATAGTTCATAGTTTTTCTGTTTTAAAAGTTGATGGATTTATTGATAATATTCTTTGCCACGTATGTTCTCATGGAAGATGGAGAGTTGTGAGGGTACTTCAACAGGCTGTTGCCAGACTTGCTCATCGAGTCCTTTCTCCAGAATGTTTTTGACAATACGGTAACTGTAACTGTTAAAATAAGCGGCCCGATCACATGCCTTTTCCAAGCGCTGTTTGCCTACCTTCCTGGCAAGAGACAAAATGCCCATACAAACTTTATAACCTTGCTCGGGATGAGGCCTTCGCTCTAATACCTGTCTGATCAAAAAGGCTGTATGAGGACCAATATCCGCTGCCCAGCAAAGGAACTTCTGTGGGTTCCATTCTGTGATAAATTGGTGAGTAGAAGGTAGATGGGCTGTTTGAGAAGTATACCGGTAATGTCCTTTCTCTCTTGGATGCACAGCAATCCTTTCATAATTATAATATATTTCTACAGTATGAGTGGTATAAGCGATTTTGACTTTTTTACCAATATGCCGATAAGGAACACTGTAATAATGTTTATCTTCTCCCAACCAAACATGAGAACTCTTGTAAACTTTGGCTTTGGTATACTTCTTCAACTCATAGGTTCTTTCCGGTAAAGGTTGCAATGCCGGTTTGTCCAGCTCCTGAAACAAACTGTAACGAGCGACATCTCTGCCTTTGAATGGCAGTTGGTTGTATTCAACCAATACTTCCCTGATGGCTTGGTTTAAAGCTGGAAGGCTGGTAAAGGTCTTGTCTCTCAATCTGGCAAAGATGCGACTGTAAACAATTCTAACTGCCCCCTTCCACCAAGGCTTTATCCCGGGGTTTATAGGCACGAGCCGGAAGAATAGTGGTCTGATAATGCAGGCTAAAATCCTGAAACAGATCATTGAGTTGAGGTTCATACCGATCCGCTTTGATGACAGCGGCTTTTAGACGGTCGCCGCGCGATTATCTGGTACTACAGCTTGAGGGACACCACCAAAAAATGAAAAGGCATGGCTGACAGCATCAATAAAGCTCTCCACTTTTTGATTAGCCACCGCTTCCACATACGTGTATTGTCGGATGGCCGATGCCACTGGCACCCAGTATAGCTACAAATACTTCTACGGCTATCAGCTCCCCAGTGTCCGCATCTACTATAGACAACTTCTTGCCCGTAAAGTCAACAAAGAGTTTATCACCTGCCTTATGTTCAAAATGCATAGTGACCTGCTGGTTCTCACGCCATTTACGGAAATGGGTACAGAACCGGGCATAGCTAATGCCCTCAGGATGGACCTGCTTGTATTCCTGCCAAAGCAGGTAACGGGTAACACCTACTCGTTTGAGCTCTTTCTCTACAGTTGGAAATCGGACCGCCGAAGCGGTAGCTGTAGAGCACTTCAAGATAACCCTCTATTAGTTTTTGTGGTGATGGTTCCACCAAAGCTGCCAGTTCAGCATCCGAAAGCTCAAGCAGATGCTGATAACTAAATCCTGTTTGCTCAACAGTGTTGATATACTTGTTGGTGGTTTTTCGCGACAGACCTAATTGCCCACTGATGGATCGGTTACTAAGGCCTTTCTTTTTTAAACTGATGATGTTGCGGAGCACTGACATTCTGATAATTTTATTAGCCATATTTTCTTGAGTTTTTCCTCAAGAAAACTAATTTTGTCAGTGGCCCCCTTTGGGCAGGAATTTATGGCCCCCTATACCCGTTATTTAGTGGCCTACTTTAACGATATTTTCCACCATTACCAAGTCATATGAATTGGCACTTTCTCTTACGACCGCTAAGTCACCTTTGTCTGTAATACTCACTCGATTGCTCAATGGATTCCGTCTGATCATGTTTTGCAAAGGTTTGCCGATGCCTAATTCTAGGGAGTAAAAAATGATGTTATATCCCGCTAGGTCAAAGGTTCTTGCTATCGCTATCGTTATGGTACTTTTACCTGCACCAGGATCACCCACCAGTGCAATCGCCAGCATGTGTCTTTCCAGTTCTCCAAGAAATTCACCCAATATACCTGGAAGCATAAATGTTCTAATTTCTTTCTTGAGCAGGTCTGCTGCCCCTATGTATTGGGCTTTGGGAGAGATAGGTGCTGAAACTTTATTTATACTGGTAGCAGGGCTCTCTACTAAAAGCTCTTTTTTCAATAGCTGTGCGTATTGATGTTGGTACTTCTGTAGCGCTTCCTGAGCGGCTGCCAGTTCTTCTTTTTCCTTTTGCAAGGCAGACTGGAGCATCATAATTTTTTCCTCTATATCTCCTAAAACAGCTCCAAACTCCCATCGTTTTTTGCCTCCAACAGATTGTCTTTCTCTAAATATACTTTTAGTAAGAGGATGGGGGGCTTGGTCCATATCCAGTACAGGCACTTTCTTGCCTGTAATAGGATCAGATTTACCTTGGTATCTGAGGTTAAAGGTGCTAAACTTGAGGATTAGCTCCTCCTCCAATCGGCTCTGCCTTTGTTTGACTTGCTGAAAAAGGGTTTGTTTGTCACTACAGCTTTTCTCTATTTCAGATATTTTATCTTCATGTATGGCTATCTGATCCTGAACATTTTGAATCTCAGTCTGAAGAAATTTTATCTTTTCCGTTCTCCTTTTCTGGATGTTATGACTACCTACTCGACAGTTTTCACCGCAAAACCTGCTATGTGGACGTCTGGCCTGATATTCTTTTTCACACTTCTGACACTTTCTTTTGTAATACATTGATTTAAAGTATTTTAAGTAAAATTCATTAACGTTACATTAACCCTTGGTTTACGGAAGCATAACGGAAGTTTTACGTTGGATTAACCCTTGAAAATTCTGGGTTGACGCTATTGAACGATTGATTAACGGTTCATTTACGCTGGCTTTACGAGGAGTTACTCCCGCTTTACGCTGGGTTTCCCCCATTTAAATAGACACTTAATTAAGCTGCATTTGTAATAGACTTTTTCCACTGTTGTTCGTATTCCATCGGACTCATATAGCCGATAGAAGAATGCTTCCTTTGTCGGTTGTACCAGACCTCGATAAACT
>JBGTIL010000022.1:0-7386 GCA_041745695.1 Chitinophagaceae bacterium
ATCTGTATATCTTCTATTTTAAATCTGTCCAAGGCGCCAAAATCGTATGTTTCAGATCAGGCAAGGCTGCGGTGGCGTTTTTTCAAGCAGCCTCTGATTTTGCTGTATAGGTAAGGGCGTGGTTTTTGCCTTTTATGTTCTCGTTCCCCACTTTTTATGTTTCAATAATTCTTAAAACAGCGCCTGGAATTTATGGTGGGAAACCACGCGTTTATTGATGTAAAATCTACGTGAAATTCAAAGCCATGTAAGGGGCGATTAGGTTTAAAACGCTCTAAATCAAATTAATTAGACGAAATACAATAAATTTATAGAGCATCCGTTAAATCAACACTTCAATTCCCCGTATTGCAAATGAAAAAATTTAATAGTAACGTTGTAAATCAAATTATCGCTAAATCCTATATTTGTCCAATACCCAAGTGTATGAAAATGAAAAACCAATACTTAACGCTGATTACCCTAGCGTCTTTAACTTTTGCCAGCTGCGGCGTTCTTGGAAAAAAAGACAAAGGTGGAAGTCTTCCTAACGACGGACAGCTTCATGGCGTGTCTTCAGGCGGACGTTATGTGATGCCCAAGCCGTTCGGCATGGTTTACATCCCGCAGGGAACATTCCACATGGGACCAAGTGATGAAGATCCCTCCTACGCTTTCAGCGCCCGGAACCGCTCAGTTTCGATCAGTGGATTTTGGATGGACGCAACTGAAATCACCAACAACGAATATCGCCAGTTTACCAACTGGGTGCGTGACTCCATTACCGCCAAGAAAATGGGCTATGTAAAAAGTGGCGCTGATGGTAACGAATATGTTGACTGGACCAAGATGAAAACCATCAAGTGGAACGATCCCAAAGTAATCGAGCAACTGGGACAAACCGACCTGATTCTTTCTCCTGAAGACCGCATATTCGGAAAAAAAGAAATTGATGCTTCTAAGCTGGTTTACCATTCCGAGACCTTTGATCTTAAGGAAGCAGCTAAAAGAGAAAATGCCGGTAAGCCACGTTCTACTTTTAGTGTTAAGAAAGACACCCGCATCTATCCCGATACTTTAGCCTGGATCCGCGACTTCTCTTACTCGTACAATGAGCCGATGACTAAAAGATATTATTCTCACCCGGCGTTTGGAAACTACCCGGTTGTTGGTGTAAACTGGCAGCAGGCAAGCGCTTTCGCCGAGTGGAGAACGCACTACCTGAATTCATGGCTCGACAGTAAAAAGCGCGCACAAGAGTCAGACTTCCGTTTGCCAACAGAGGCACAGTGGGAGTATGCCGCACGCGGTGGTAGATCGCAATCAATGTTTCCCTGGGGTAACTACTACCTGAGGAATAAAAAAGGATGTTTACTTGCCAACTTCAAGCCGGGCAGGGGTAACTACCCTGAAGATGGTGGATTTTACACCGTCCGCGCCGACGCTTATTGGCCTAATGACTTCGGTTTATATTGTATGTCGGGCAACGTGGCTGAATGGACGTCGTCTATTTTCTACGAAGGGTCTTATACCTTTCAGCACGACATGAACCCTGACGTTCGCTGGAATGCCAAAGATTCTGATCCTCCCAAAATGAAGCGTAAGGTAATCCGTGGGGGCAGCTGGAAGGATGTAGGTTATTACCTGCAAACCGGTACCCGCACCTACGAATACCAGGATACTACAAAGTCTTATGTTGGTTTCCGTACTGTAATCGATCTTCCCGCACAGCAAGGCAAGGGCAAATAATCCTCCAGGTAATTAATCAAAACTCGATATACCTTTTTGAGAGGTTAGCTTATTAAGAAATAGCTAACCTCTCATTCCTATCCTACATTTTAACCAACAACAAAAAAAAATCAAAGTTTTATGGCAGTTGAGATTCCTCCTAAAGTAAGTAAGTATGTGGATGTAGCCGTTTCATTTGGCGCCGCCATTGTAATCTGGGGTGCGTTGAGAAAGATCACCCACGCTGCCGATGCCGATTTCTGGCTCTTCGCAGGTTTAACTACAGAAGCTGTAATTTTTATCGTTTACGGTATTCTCTACCTGATCTATCCTGCAGAAAAAGGTTCTGCACACAGTGAAGAGCTGGTATACACCAAAGAGAAAGGTGGAGCAATGGCTTCAATGGACAAAGCCCTGATGGAAGCTGACATCACGCCTGCCAACCTTAACCGCCTGGGCGAAAACTTTAAAAAGCTCAACACCACCATCACCAATATGAATGATGTAACTGATGTTGTTGCGGCTACCGGCGACTATACAAAAAAGACACGCGAAGTTACCACAGCGCTTTCCCAGGTGAAAGACGCCTATATTACTGCAGCCAATTCTGTTGGTGCGTTTAGTTCTGCATCTGAAGGTGCTAAGGTTTTTAATGATCAAATGCACGCAGCTACAAAGAACCTTTCTTCTTTAAACAGCATGTACGAGCTGGAGTTAAAAGAAGGCAACAACCATATTAAAGCCCTGAACCAGGCTTTTGGAAAATTGTCTGAAACCTCAACCACAATGGCAAACACTGCAGACGATGCTAAGAGAATGCAGGAGCAGGTAGGCTCATTGGCTAATAACCTCGGTCGCCTGAATAGCATTTACGGCAATATGCTGAGTGCTATGCAAGCTCCTGCTAAGTAAGTAAAACCAAATCCAATATCCACCACGACCAATAAACTATCGAACCGATATGTCACTACCTAAAGAGCCGCGACAGAAGATGATCAACATCATGTATTTGGTACTAACAGCCTTGTTAGCACTGAATGTATCAGCGGAGATCTTAAATGCCTTTGTTACAGTAGATAATAGTTTAATCGGCACCAATAAGCAGATCAATTTGTCTACAGACCAGATACTCGCTTCACTCGCTGACAAGAAAACTGACCCTGCTGCAGCAGTAAAAGCAAATTACTGGTATCCAAAAGCAGAACAGGCTAAAGTTCTAACGAAAGGAATCATTGATTACATCCAGGGAATCAGAGACAGGATCAAAAAAGAGGCAGGCTTTGATCCGGCAAAAAATGGTGATTCTTCATTTAAAGCTGACAACCTCGACATTTCGACCAGGATTATGGTAGAAGAAGGTGAAGGCAAAAAATTACAGGCAGCGCTCGCCAAATACAAAGCTGACCTTTTGGCCCTGGATCCCATGATCGCCGCGGAATTCAAAAACGCGCTTCAGATCAACACTGATCTGCCTGATGTTCAGGACAAATCGAACAGAACCTGGGAAGGCGCTTATTTCAGGATGGTTCCAACTGTTGCTGCCATCACAATTTTAAGCAAATTTCAAAACGATGTGAAAACATCGGAGAACAAGGTGGTTGCCTTTGCGCACGAGCAGGTGGGTAAAGTTGCAGTTCGCTTCGACACTTATACAGCTATTGTAGGTCAAAGTTCCAATTATGTGATGCCCGGGCAGGAGATAGAAATCATGGCAGGTGTAGGTGCTTTCAGCAAAGCCGCATTGCCGCAGATAACAATAAACGGACAGGGTGCAGCGTTAGGGGAAGATGGTGCAGCACGTGTAAAAGTGCCTGCTGGCGCCATTGGTACACATACTATCGCCGTGAACATCCGGTACAAAGATCAGGATGGCGTGGCGCAGGTGATCACAAAACCGGTCACTTACACAGTAGGTCAGTCTAATGCATCCATTGCCCTCGACAAAATGAATGTTCTTTATATAGGGGTTGATAACCCGGTGAGTGTAGCAGCCAGTGGCGGAGGGGATGATAAGATAGGATTCAGTATCTCAGGCGGCGGAGGTTCTTATACGAAATCAGGCGCTGGAAAATTCAATGTTCGGGTGAATAGCCCCACAGATGACTGTAAGATCACTGTATCAGTTGATGGTAAAGTTGCAGGTATTTCTCAGTTCCGTGTACGTTCTATCCCTGACCCGGTGGCAGCCATCGGTGGAAAGCCATCAGGAACTAGCATTAATGCTGGCGAATTTCGGGCTCAGGCAGGCGTTGGAGCATTTATAAAGGATTTTCCTTTCGACATTAAGTATGCAGTAACAAGTTTCTTGTTAGTTGGAGAAAGTGGAGACGGAGATTTAGCAGAGGCACCTGTTAGAGGAAATCTTTGGGATGCCCGCGCAGCAAGTGTGATCAAGGGAGTCAAACCAGGGCAGACCATAACAGTCGACAATATTCGTGCTATGGGTCCGGATGGCAGAAGCAGAACTTTACCCTCTTTAGTTTATTACATTAAATAACAGGTTGAACATGAAAGACCGTATCATAAAATTGTCGCTTCTGCTCGTTTTCGTAACTGCAGTTGGTTTGGAGTCGGATGCACAAAGAGCACCGAGGCGCCGTAACAATGCACCACAGGGAACTACGCCTGGTACTACACCGGCTGAAACACAGCAAAACAATCAAAACCGCCCTGCTACGGGGTACAACCCATACGGCAATGTACCTATCGAACAGGCACCTGCGGGTGAAGGTGGTTTCAACGATTCATCAACAAAGAAGTCGCTGCGTCCTGATGGCGCCGTGGATAAAAGCTTCATCAACGAACGTACTCCACTGCCCTACGAACACCTAAGAGCAGATGATGCCCTCTTTACAGAGAGAGTATGGCGCGAAATCGACCTGCGTGAAAAAATGAATCAGACCTTCCGCTACAAAACGGAGGATGATAATGGAGATCAGCGCTTCATCAGTATGCTTTTGAAAGCTGTAAAAAGCGGAGACGTAACTGCTTTCGATGCCAGCGACGACCGCTTTACTACGCCTTTAGGAAAAGACCAGATAGCTCAGTTAACTGCCGGAGGCACACCTGATACCTCAGCTGTTTATGACGTGAATGATCCCAGTAAAGTAGTGAAGTATGTAGTGTCAACTACCAGCTTCGATCCGGAGTCGGTTGTAAAACTTCGTATCAAGGAAGAGTGGGTATTTGACCGCGAAGCCAGCCGCATGTTTGCACGTATCATCGGTATTGCACCTCTGAAAACAGTTCTCAATGCCAATGGCACCGAAAGAGGAAGTTCAGTGATGTTCTGGGTGTACTATCCTGATCTTCGTCCAACACTGGCTAAATACGAAGTGTACAACCCAAAAAACATGGGTAACAGTCGTATGACCTGGGAAGAGTTGTTCGAAAGCCGTATGTTCAGCAGCTACATTGTGAAGTCGACCTTAGATAATTCATTTAATAAAACCATTCGCCAGGTAATTAAAGATCCGATCCTTGCATTGCTGGAAGGAGAAAATATCAAAGAGAAAATCTTTAATTACGAGCAGGACCTTTGGTCTTACTAATACATTGCAATCTTTTTAATTAATCCTGTTGTTTTAAACAACAGGATTTTTTTTGCTGGTGGCTGCAGGTGAGCTGCTCCTGACCGTCAACGACTTGTTTATAAAATACCTGACAAAAGTTAGGCTTATTGTAAATATTAATCGTATTTTCACCTCGGTTTTTCATAGGATATTGGATTTTAAAAACGGGGCTGAATTTCCATTCTGGCCCCTTTTCTTTTTATATCCTCAGTCGTCGCTACTGAAATAAGCTTTTACGATCTTTGCCTTTGATACCCCGATGATTTTTGAAAGATCCTCTAATGACTGCTGGCGGACGCCATTAACAGACCGGAACGACTTAAGCAACTGGTTGGCGGTGCCGGTGCCAATACCCCTGATCTCTTCCAACTCATTTTTAAATGTACCCAGGCTTCTTTTTTTGCGGTGAAAATTAACCCCGAAACTGTGCACCTCGTCACGAATGTACCGTATAAGCCTGTGGCTCTCACTGTCATAGGGGAGCTTTAAAGAAGTTTGGTCACCAACGAAGAATAATTCTTCTTCCTGTTTCGCAAGACCGACCAGCGTCATTCGCCCGGTCAGGTTCAACTCAATGAGGGCTTCCTGCGCGGCATTTAGTTGTCCTTTGCCGCCATCTATGATCACCAGTTGGGGAAATGGCGTGCCTTCAGCTTCCAGCCGCTTATACCGCCTTCCTACAGCTTCCTTCATAGAGGCGAAATCATTAATACCTTCTACAGTTTTAACATTGAAGAGACGGTAGTCGCGTTTGCTCGGTTCGCCGTTCTTAAAGCATACCATTGCAGACACCGGGTAGCTTCCCTGAAAGTTGGAGTTATCAAAACATTCAATATGCACTGGCACCTCCGTTAGCTGAAGATCATCACGGATCTGGAGCAGTACGTTGTATTTATCGGCATTCTTTACACCCAGCTTAAGCCTTTCCTTGCTGCGTTGTTCGTCTATAAAATGTTGAACGTTCTTTTCCGACAGGTCGAGCAGCTTTTTTTTATCGCCGGCTTTCGGGATGGTAACAGCAACCTCCGGTTCATCATACTCGATCGGAAAAGGCACTACTATTTCATGAGCGCTGCTATTGAAGGTCAGGCGCATCTGCCCAATGGTAAATGCCAGGATCTCTTCCAGGGTCTCCTCCAGCTGTGCCTCTACCTGGATCGTTTTGGTCTGGATGATAGAGCCCCCCTGCATCATCAGGTAGTTCACGTAACAGGTGTCGGCTTCCTTCTGAATATTGAACACGTCCAAATCTTCGAGAGAGGTATTGGTGACAACAGAACGTGCCTGGTAATTTTGAAGAAATTTTATTTTCTTATGTACAAGACTGGCTTTCTCAAACTGGAGCGAATCGGTGTAGGTTCTCAACTCATTTCTGAAGTGCTGAAACACCGGCGACAGATTGCCCCGTAGTAAGTTTTTTATCTGCGCAATATTTTCATTGTAATCGGGCAGCGACTGGTGTGCTTCGCAGGGTCCTTTGCAATTGCCGAGATGGTATTCGAGGCAGACCTTAAATTTTCCTTTCCCGATATTGCTCTCCGTAAGGTTGAGAGGACAGGTTCTGAGCGGAATGGTTTGCTTGATGAAATTGAGAAGGTCGCGCACTTTGCCAACCGAAGTGTAGGGACCGAAATACTGTGCTCCGTCATTAAGCTTCTGCCGCGTTAGGTAAACCCTCGGAAATAACTCGTTCTTGATAACGATATAAGGATAGGTTTTGTCGTCTTTTAAATTAATATTAAACAGCGGCTGGTATTGCTTTATCAGCGAATTCTCTAATAAAAACGCGTCCTGCTCTGAATTGACAATAGTGAATTCGATTTTACGGATTCGCTTTACAAGTTCGTGTGTTTTGTAACTCCCAAGGTTTTTGTTGAAATAAGAAGACACTCTTTTTCGGATGTGCTTTGCTTTTCCCACGTAAAGCAGGCTGCTGTTAATATCGTAGTATTTGTATATGCCGGGTAAAACAGGCAGGGTAGCCGCAATTGCTTGAAATTCAACAGGAGTCATCTGGTTTTTTTCACTTCAATTTTATTGCCTAAAAAGTTTCATTCCAGGTGACCTTCAATACGCTCACCGTCTCCGGTGCATTCTTCTTTCGCAC
>JBGTIL010000023.1:0-1685 GCA_041745695.1 Chitinophagaceae bacterium
TTAGCTTCAAAATCCAGATCGCTCCAGCGTTGTGTCCAACGGCCCCATATCAATGATTTTCCGCCAACCTGGTAACCTCTTATCCAATCAAAAGGCTTGGTTTGTACATAAGGGTGTTCATTATCTTTCACAAAAAAATGCGCCGATGTTTCATCAAATGCATAACACCTGCCTGCTATCGGGTTCTCCTGTCGTTGTTTTAAGCTGAGTTGTGTGCGATGTTCAAAATCCCACGGTGATGTGGTGGCGGTAGGGTAATCTTTAATATGCTGCACATCGCGGCCACGCTCAAGTACTAATGTTTTTAAACCTTTTTCGCAAAGTTCTTTAGCAGCCCAGCCGCCGGAAATGCCCGAGCCAACTACAATGGCATCAAAGGTTTGTGCCTGTTTTGCTTTTCCGGTGTTCAACTGGAAGGAAGCCCTGCCTGCTTTATTCTTATCTGATTCCATTTATCCAGGTTTCCGGTTTTAACTGATCTTTTGCACAACTTTGCCCGATTTTTTGTTTTTCAATATCATTTTTTTCTCTCCATTAGGCAATACTTCTTCTTTAATCAGGTAGTAGTTTTCATCAAAATCGGTATGCCTGCCGGTTTCATAAACTTCATCGCTTCCCCGCCAGTCTTCAATTTTTACGGTTTCCCAAAGGCCAGATTTTGCCGAAGCAAAAGCCGCATCCATAACGGCATTTACCAAATAACCATCGTAAAAGGTTTCTAAAGGCTGCCGCTTATCTTCAATCGCGTCAAACATATCGGTAAACATATTTGAATAACCCAGATCATGCACCTCATCGCCTACCGGGAAAAGCCAGCCGCTGTTGCTTTCAGCTTTTTCGGCTACGTATCCGCTGCCTTTACCCGTGCTAAACATTTCAAACCCGGTACGCAAAAAACTATTGAGCCAGATGGTTCCTTCGGTACCCATTACCTCGTCACGCAGATCCATACCCCCTCTGAAAGCCCAGCTTACTTCAAACTGCCCGATGGCGCCGCTGGCATATTTGATCAGCCCGATGGCATGATCTTCGGCTTCGATGGGATGCACCTGCGTATCAGCCCAGCACATCACTTCGAGCGGCTTCACACTTTTTCCGATAAAACCACGGCCAATTTCTATGCAATGGCAGGCCAGATCAACAATAGCGCCGCCGCCCGATTGTTCAATATCCCAAAACCAATCGCTGTGCGGGCCGGGGTGTGTTTCGCGGGATTTTGCCCAAAGTACACGGCCAATATCGCCCTGCTGCACGCTAGCAACAGATTTTAGGAATTTTGGCGTATAGCACAAATCTTCCAGGTAACCGCCAAATACACCGGCTTTCTCTACTGCATCCAGCATCCGCTTTGCTTCGGCAGCGGTACGGCCAAGCGGTTTGGTACATAATACATGTTTATCGGCTGCTGCACAGGCCAGCACCGCCTCTTCGTGAAGGTTGTTTGGCAACGATATGATCACCACATCCACATCCGGATGATTGATCGCTTCGGCCATATTGGTTTTGTAATGAGGGATATTGTAATCAGAAGCAAATTTTTTTGCATTATTTTCATTCCTGGAGTATACAACCTGCAGCGTATCTTTTCTGCGCTGGGCCATTAAAGAATCTGCATAAAACCTGGCAATAAAACCAGAGCCGAGCATGGCAATTTTCATGTAATAAGATTTTAGATGTGAGACATG
>JBGTIL010000024.1:0-19286 GCA_041745695.1 Chitinophagaceae bacterium
CCACTGTGCACAGGAGCATGAAACATTCTTTCGTCTTAGTAAGTTTAACGCGGCTGAAGAACAAGACGCTGCGGCTACTTGAGTGATGTATTGTTGACGTATGAGCCATTAAGCTTTTATAAGCAGGCTCCCTCACGATAAATGGGGCTGAAAGCAATCGGTTTACTGAAATAATTAATTGGTAAATTACATAAACCAAGATAAAGCTGCATACCATGCCTGTTTTTCAAAATCATCCAGCGCTCTCCCAGCGCGCATTTGCTTACGAGCCGGGCCTTTCTTTTACAAATATGAAAAAAATCATCTTCTTGATAGTGGCATGTTGTTTTGCAAATGGTTCTTTTGCACAAGACTCAACCAGGACGCCGTTCATCGAAACGGATTACCTCAAACAATCGAAGCGTCAGAAGACGGCTGCCTGGATCTTAACAGGGGTGGGTACGGCGGGCCTGCTGACCACCCTGACAGCAGATGCATCCCAGAGTGTAGGTGGCGCTTTCGTGACACTAATTTCATTTGGCAGCGTTGAACCTGAGTACAAATCTTACACGGCGCCTTACATCCTGAGTAGTGTTGCCCTGGTTTGTGGCATCACTTTGTTTATCGCATCTGCCCGGTCAAAGCGTAAAATGAAAAACCTGTCTGGTTTTATGCACATGGAGAAAGTTTCTGTACTCCGCCACAACGGGTTACAACAGCAGTCGATACCGGTTGCAGGCATCCAGGTACAACTGTAAAAAGGTATGTCTTAATCACTCTTCAACCCCCGCGTATGAAACAACTGGTTTATGAAATAAATATCGCCGCGCCCAAGGAAAAAGTTTGGGATATCATGTTAGCACCGGAAACATTTAAAGAATGGACAGCAGTAAGTTGGCCAGGCTCTTTCTACCAGGGAAAGTGGGAGCAAGGAGAAAAAATGCGTTTCGTGTCTGATAATGGAAGTGGTACCCTGGTAATCATTCATGAGCTGACTCCCTATAAATACATGGGTGCAGAACACATTGCTATACTCAATCCGGGTGGCGGCGAGGATACCACAAGCGATCTTGCCAGAGACTGGGTGGGCAGCACGGAGTGTTATACGTTTCGGGAGAGCGCCGGGACAACCGATCTTAGAATAGACATTGGCACCGCTCCACAGTGGGAACAGATGTTTGGTGACGGCTGGCCGAATGCCCTGCTGAAATTGAAGGAGATGTGCGAACGGTGAAGGAAGATGAGTAGTGTTTGATCATCCTGAGATGTAAAGATTCAAATTGATAACTCTCATCCGATTGTTGGATGCCGAGGTAGGCTTCTGCGGGCTGCTTTAGGGGTTGTACAGAAATGTTCAGTACCGACGTTTCCTAAGTGAACAGGTACGGTTTGCAAAAATTATGACTGCATAGATTCGCTTCCAAAGGTTTAAAAAAAAGTGCCGGCTCACTGCCGGCACCCTTGATATTCTATGTTCTGATGATGAGATGATCTGAACACCTACTCTTTTACAGAGAGGTTTCCGCTGATAGGCAAATAGGTGACGAGATTGGACAGGCAACTACCGCCGAAGATCAGGTCGCTGACGCGATCTGGTGCAGACTTGTTGCCGCTTCCATTGTCTTCCACCGTGAAGGCTGCTGCTGGTATCGTTAGCTGCGGAGCAATTAATTTTTTGCCGGACTCGTCTATGCAGCATCCCTTTTGAGAATCGCTATACGGACTGAATTATTGTAATTACTAGCTCAGTCGTTTTGATTCCTCCTGTTGTCAGCTTCCATGCATCACGCGCTCGCAGGGCGATCCCAGCTATCGAAATCAGTGAGTGCTGCGGATCAAACTGTTAGGTAAAGGAAGTCTGCATTGTCTGCAACGATTAATAACTCCTGGTACACAATGAGCCGGCCTTTTCGCTCTCTTCCACTTCCTGCTTATACACTTCTGTTGTAAAGCGATAGGTTAGCAGGGCTGATATGTCTATCGCTTCCTTGTATTGATTATCCAAAAGAAACTTCAGGGCGGGCAGTGAGGCATCACTCCCCAACTTATCCGATTGGATGATCTTAAGCGATTGATCGTCCACAAAGGCTCTTGTCAGTTGACGCCCCGGCAGCAGTGTGGTATAAAAGGTTGGGGCTATTTCTTTTTCATCTATAAAATAACGATATACAAGGCTGTCGGCAAACGCTGTATGTATGTTGCGCAAAGCTGTCATTGCTTCGTGCCTGTAGTTGGTAGCTAGTAGTTTGTTTATTTCGGGTGCCTGGGACTCGATGCCGGCATTCCCGGTGAGGTAAAGGTATTGAAGCGTATCCCTGCTGCCGGTCTTGTACGGCTTAACGAGGCTGGCAGTTATCTGAAAATAATCAGGGTCTCCGCGTTGCTTAAGGATTAAAGCGAAATTGGACAAGCTGAGTGTAACCAGATTGAAAATATTGTCATCTTTGGTTGTTGCTGCCAAGTGGGTCAGGTCGGTTATCACTGTGCTGTCAAAACAACTGGCAAGGGATATTTGAAACAGAAGGTTTTTTAAAACCTCATAGTCGGCTGCAGACGACCGGATCCTTGCCGAAACAAACCGGTAGGCTGCCGGACGCTTTGTTTCAATAAGGGCTTCTTGCAGAATTGTTCGCAGAGCCGATCCAACAGGTTGCTGCTCCCATAATTGCAAGGCCGCTTGGAATGAACCGCTATCCAGGAGCAGCAGCGATCGCCACTTTGACTTCAGGCGGAACCGGGCTTCCGTGCCGAGACTATCTATCATAGTGCTTTCGTTCAGCAGGTCGTCCAAAGTTGAATTTCCCAGAAGGGATCTGCTTATCCTGATCCGCCGTTCTTCTTCTGATGCCCGCTTGTATAGTTCCAAAGCTATCAGGTCTGTTTCGGCAATCGGTACTCTGCTGCTGTTTGCGTATGCAGGGATAGCGGTTTCGGTCAGCAACAACTTTCTGCGCACACAAGCCAATGTCTTGCGGCCCAACAGCTGTTTTTTGTCTTCGCTGAATTGTAGCGCCTTGACCATCTGACTGGCAGGGTCAAAATCACTGTCGTGCCTGTAGGAAGTGAACACAAGCGTCTGTGTAGTTTGGGGAGCAATCACAAATTTGGGATGTATTTTTTGTAACTGAATACCACCATTTGTGTAGTTCTGTTGGTAGGTAAGCGCGTAATCACCATCGATCTTACTTTCAACCACAGAACCTGCTGCAGGTTTTAAAAGATTGATCTCTCCCAACCAGGCAAGACTGTTTATTACGTATGGCATACTGGCTGCCGTAACCCTGACGCGATGAACCCGTTTATGTACATCGAGATCAACAAGCAATGCTATTTCTTTTTCGAACTTGTTTGCCTTGCTACTGCTTTTATAGATAGCAGTTGTTATCAGAAGTGCCAGGGTTGAATCGTTGTATTTGGTGATGCTCAGGGCCCCTTCATGCTGCAAACTATCTTTTCGCAACGATTCTTTTTTTCCCAGGCTTATAAGACCAGAGTAGTCAGATCTTATTTCTTCTGCATAATTGAAATGATAGTGCTGCTGCTGCCCGGTAGCGTAGATGGCCGATAAGACCATCCACGCTAAAAAAAGGGCAGATTTGAAAACAAGATGGGTGGTGGTGTTACCAGTTGACATAAACAGAGTTGTCATCATCAATAACTTTTTTCTCAAATTTGATGGCTGCACCTGTATTGAACAGATCGGTCTCAACCCTTCTTATTTCCCAGCAGGCCAGGTCTGTAAGTCCCTGGATGTTGTCACATTTGTAAACCGGGTATTGGTAGTAGGTGAAAAGCCGGCCAAGTAAAAGACTGACATCGGCTTCCCCGTACATATCGTTCACAAAAACCAACCTGTTATTGTTTGCTGCCAGCCCTGCTGTAAAACCAAAGTCGAAGCCTCCCTCAATGAGCCTGAGCTCTCCGCCTACGCCCACATCTACAGTATTTCCAATGCCTTCACCTATAGCTCCCGCCAGTTCTGATGCGGATGTTTCGAGAATTATCGATTGACTTACACGGGGTCCGATAGAGCCTGTGATGCCCGTTTTTTTAAGGTCAACATCTATGTTAGCCCCAATGCCTACAGCAGTCAGGTAGAAGTCTACCGGCAACAGGAGATTGATGCCGTACGTGAATATGTCGGCAGACCCGATCAATTTATTCGCCTGGTAAATTCTATTTTCATTAAAGGAGTAACTATCTTCTGCAACTGCTGTTCTATTTTCATTCAGTAACACTTGTTGCATGATTTGGAGTTTCGCTTTGCTGCTGTGTTTTTGTTCACGGCTGCTCCTGGCTGTAAACTCTGTTTCCAGTTTAAATGCGGTTAAGCCGCCAAGTTCCGGCAATGTAGATGCGGCTGTGATGTTAAGCCCCGCTGTGTAGAAAGATGTTGTTCCACCCATGACACGTGTCAGACCAACCGGAGTGAGGTCATTACTACTGAAAACAAATGGGTCGTTTTCCCCTTTGAGGTAGTACTTACCTATAATTGTAACACCGTAGTCACCACTTCTAAAAACGGGCGGTGTCAGGTCAACAGTGCGATCAAATTTTTCGTTGGGCAGGCTATTGATGCGTTCTGCGTTGGCGGGGTTGAGTGTTTTGGAGAGCTCTTTTGCTCTCGAAAGCCGGTTGTCGTTGTTGACAAAGCGTGCGGTCATAGCCGGGGCTTTGGTCATTGGCACCATAGCCGCCGTCCGCACCAGTTGCATGTTTGAGTTGGTTACAGTCAGCGTTCCTGCGCCTTTATACTTCGAGGCTACAATTGAGTTCTGCTTACGGTCTTTTGCAAACCCGATAGCAGACAGGTTGCTTTCTATCTGGTTAAGAGTATTGATGTAATCTGACAGTTTTACTTTTTTCTTGTTTGGCAGTGTGATGGTAACATCATCTGAAACGCCTGCAGGGGCGAAATCTGTTTTTTTAAAAGGTGTGAAGGGGACTGGTTTTGTTGCAACCGGTGTGAAGTCGACCCTATCAAATTTTTTCTTTTGGGCTGAAGCAGAAATCGTTATCATAATTGCAAAGAGGCCGGCAGTGGCATAGCGCGCATGTGTTTTGTTCATGACCTTGGTTTTATTGTTGATGTTTGAAAAAAATCGAGAAGTGGTGCCTGTCAGCGCATCATGCAACTGATATTAGCGATGGGCACGAAAGAGGTTGTGTTGAAGTTGTTGTCCAGTACGCATCGGATGCCGTAATTCAGCACTACGTTCCGGCTTATCCGCCAGTCGCCGCCGAAGTTGATGGTGTAGGGCTGTACAATGTCCCACTTCACCGACCCGGGTGTGACGCTCTTACCACCAGGTGTGGTAAAAACTTCACTCAAAGCTTCTGTTGGCGTTTTGAGCGTTTTGCCTTCCCGGATAAACTCCAGAAAGAAGTTATAAACCGGGCCACCATACCGCAGGTTGATCCCGAGGGTAATCAACTTATTTGCAGCAATGGCTGTTTTAGATTCTTCCGTTCTGGTATTTTGATCAACGATAGAAAAGTTTAGTTCTTCCTCGTAAAAAGAGGTGCGAAGCAAGGCGGAGACGAGTGCGCGCTTTCCCAAACCAAAACCAAAGTTTAACCAGGCGCCGCTGGCAGTGTTACGGTTGATGCGCAGCTTCCCGAGAGATCCGGTGCTGTCTGTACCATAAGTATATACCTTCCCGTAGGCAACATCAACAAAGGCAGCATTCCAGTTGTCGGCAATAAAACTTTTTGCACGTTCCTGAACTGCGGTAGTCCTTCTACTGAAAAGAGAATTTAGTTTGCTATCATTTTCAAGTAATTTATCGCGGGAAGCCTTGATTTCAGCAGGGTTATTCAGGCTGTCCATTCCCTTCAACAATTCTTTCTCAGTTGATCTCAAGAGCTGCAGTTCTTCGTCGAAGGTTTGTTGGATGTCGTCGTAGGCACCCTTCATGAGCAGGGGATCGATTTCTTTAAATAGATTCAATTTTACGGCTCCGCCGAGGCGGCGGTCTGACGTTTCATTCTGAACGGTGCCAACAGACACATCCAAAGATGCCAGGCGACGCTGCCAACCGGCTGCCTGCTGGTAGCGATTCAAATTTTTGCGGTTGTAGAACAACTCCCATACAGGCTGGGCTTGTATCGCCAGGTTCGGGTTTACGCGCCAGTTTTTAAAACTCCAATCGACCTTGAAATCTTTAATGTCTGCTGTTCTTGCCACCTGGCTCGGTGCTACACCCAGCAAATCAAAAAGGGGTGAGGTAGGAATAGCCAGTTCTTTGGGAATAAGCTTGTTTCCGGCATCCTGTGCCAGGCTGGTGAGAGAGAGAAACAGAGGTAAGAATAATAGTGCACGCATAGCTTTGATTTAGAACTGTAAATGTTCACAATCAAACAATGCTGTACAATCGTTAAATGTAGGGAGGGAATTTAAACGAGGTTGTTCTTTAAAGCAAGCGAAACAGCTTCACCCAGGGAGTGTACATGAAGCTTTTCGTAGATCTTTTTGATGTGGGAGTTTACGGTCGAATAGCTGATGGTGAGGTCAGCTGCGACCATCTTATAACTTTTGCCTTCGGCAAGCAATTTCAACACCTGCGTTTCTTTTGGGGTGAGTTCATAATGGACAAGCTGTGTGGGCTGAATCCCAAAAAAACGGATGACCTGCAGGGCAACGCTCGGCGTCATGAAAGCGCCACCGGCATATACTTCTTCTATACTTTCAATGATCTTGTCTACACCCGCATTTTTTAAAATATAGCCCGAAGCACCGGCTTTTAATGCTGCAAAGATCCGTTCTGTGTCCTCGAAAACCGTCTGCATGATGATCCGCACAACCGGACGAAATTGTTTGATCCGTTTTACACCGCTGATACCGTCTGCTATAGGCATTTCGATGTCCATCAGCACCACATCAGGATCAAGCTTTTCGACATCCTGTTCCACATTCGAGCAGTCAGCAAAACTGCCTGCAAACACCATATTTGGCGTCAACCCTATCAGGGCCTCCAGGCTGTTGCGGCGCTGTTCATTATCGTCGTATATTATGATGCGTATCACTTTCGCAAATTAGGTAATCGGTTCGTACTCCTTCTCCCTAGATGTAGTGAGCGGCACCCGGCCAACGATCAGGGTGCCTTCGCCATGGACAGATTTGATCGAACCGTTACCTCCCATGTTTCTCAGCCGGTCTACCATATTGCCTACACCATTACCGTTTCCTTTTGCCAAACAATCGAAGCCGACGCCATTGTCGCTTATATGCAATTTCAGTACACCTTGTTCTATGTGTAGTTGCACAATTACCTGGGTTGCTTCACTGTACTTTGCAATGTTGTTCAGTGCTTCTTTTACAATCAGGTATAAGTTGCGCCGCATTTCGACGTCTACCACATCACGGTTTACTCCTTCTTCGATTTGATATTGACAATTAATATTGGCAGCACTGAATAGTTCCGACCCGAAATTAATGATCCTGTCTGAGAGGCTTGCCTTAGCAGCTTCCGTTGTTTTCATGGCCCATACGATATCGCTCATGTTGTCGATCACAATCCGGGCGTTTTCGCTGATTTGCTCCAGCACTTGTTTTGCTTTCTGCGGTTGCTGATCCATGAGTTTCTGTGCTACGGCGCTATAGATACCAATGCTGCTTAGGGAAGCGCCGACATCGTCATGGAGGTCCTGGCAGATCCTGCTCTGCATTGTTTGAACATCCAATTCTTTACGCAGCAGGTGTGCCGTTTGCACGGCCAGCGTTTCGTTTCGTTGTGTTTCCTCTAAGAGTCTTTGCTGAACCAGACCTTTTTCTATGTAAGCATGTTTGAGCCGGTAGCCGAGAGCGGCCGACAGGAAGATGGTTTCTATCAGCATACCAGCTTCCAGAAAGTACAGCCCTCCGAACGCCAACTTATCCCCGTAAACGACCGCGTTGACGATTAGCCCGGAAAACACACCAATGACGGCTACCAGGGTACCGCCAATGATCAACCGAAAAAAGGGTTCATTTCTAAACCGAAGCAATCTCACGGCGAGGACGATACCGAACCCAATCACAGAAAAGCTCACGATTGAAATTAGCAGTCCGCTTGTTACGGGAAGTACCCCGATGATGCGCATCGTGCCGTAGACCGCCAGTGCTGTAATGATAAACCATTGCAGAAAACGCCAGCTTCTGTAGTAGAATTTTTCTGCGGTGCTAATTTTAAGCACAAAGCCAAGAAAATTCACATACATCAAAAATGCAAGGTTGGAAAGGATCGGGTCCCAGGTCTCGAGGGTGTAGGCAGACAGTGGGAGGAATTGTGTGATGCGGGCATCTAAAATACGGACAGCCGTAAACAGACACATTGTAAGCAGGTAGGTTGCGTAGTAAAGAAACGCTTTGTCATGCTGCTGCAAATAGATGGTAAAATGAAAAATTGAAACCATCAAGAGGGCTCCAAAACAAATAAGCAGGAAATACAAGATACCCGGCATTCAGCGTTCTCTTTAAGCCATAAATTTAAGTGTTGGGGTTTACAAGTCAACGGGAGCGTCGTGCTGCTGACCCCTTTTTCATTCCAGGCAAGATCTTTTCTGGCTACGGGCAGATTTGTTTTACCTGCCACATTTGTCAAAGGATTGTTGTGATCACCTCAATTTTTTCAATTCTATATTTTTAAAATCTATCGGCTGCCCTTCACTCTGCAGGGCAATGAATCCTGTTGTAAGCGGTTTGCCCGGCTGAAATACAGAGCTCGAGTGGCCGCTGGCTACCCCACCGCCGATGGAGGGCTTACTGTATTGTAAAACCGTATCGCCATTGATGATATGTGTAACAAGTGAATCTCCCAGCACAATGAGCTCGGCCTTTACCCATTCACTCTTATCAAAGGTTTTTGAACTGGAGTTGAGGCAGTGCCCGTTGTATTGTTTGCCTTTATACACGATCTCTGTTCCCGGTGAGCACATGTTGCCTGTAGGTCTTTCCTTACCATCATTGAGTCCGGCAAGAAACTGCATTTCAACTGATATGGGCCAGTTTTGTTCTTTGAGGATGGTGCGGGGATCCTGCGCGTGAAACATAACACCGCTATTTAAAATCGTGTAGGCAGGTGCTCCTTTGTGTAGTTCACCCGCAAAGCGGTATTCGAGTTTCAAGTGGTAATGCGAAAAAGGTTGTTTAAAAAAAAGATGTCCAAACTGGTCATTAAAATCACCGTATTTATCGTAGCGGACTTTGATGATCCCTTCTTCCACGCGGAAGGTGTTCCCAAAATTTACGCCGGGCTCATGGTGGTATATTTTGGTTGTCCAGTTGTTGATGTCTTTTCCATTGAACAACTGTATCCATTCGTTGCCACTGCCTGCTTTGTGATAATGACTGCAGGCAAAAAGGAGGAGAAAAGGTATGCACTGGTACAATTTCATTGCGCTTTTTTTAGTTGCTTTCAGAAGATGGCTCGGACTGCAGAAGGACTCACCAGGGGATCAGCTGTTGTAGACTCTTGAGAACACGATCTTGAAATGCTCCTGGATGAAAATACACGAAATGTTTGGAGTATCCATCCTGTTGATTGTTCAAAACTTGCTTCATAAGGATTAACTGAATTTCGATGGCTTTAAGTAAAGGAGTGCAATTTATCCGCTTGAAGAATGTTATTTACAGTGTGCCGCCCCTCTTTTCACGTGGGCAAAAAAAAGGCACACCCGCGAAGGTGTGCCTTGAATAAAAAGTAGTGTACTTACTGTCGAACAATGATCTTTTTTGTTTGAACGCCCTGTCTGTTGACGATCCTGATCAGGTACATGCCCGCGCCCTTCCTGCTCAGATCGAATTTAACAGACTGGCCTTGCACACCCACCTGGATCAACCTTCTTTCAATCATTTTACCGCTGGTGTTTGTAATGAGCACCTCGGTGGCTCCCGCAGTATTGAAGAAGATCTCAAACTGTCCCTGAGATGGGTTGGGCTGCACACGCACTTCACTTAACAAGGATCTTTCCTTGGTTCCACCATCTTTTGGTTTTGTAGCATGGTCGTCATCATCATCGTTATCGTCATCATCCTCATCATCGTCATCATCGTCGCAGTCGTTATCACTATGGTTCGCATCATTGGTTCCGTGGTCTTTTCTTCCATGGTGGCAGGTGTTGCCGCAACCGCCTAAACGATCACCATGTGCGAGGTGTGCTTTCACAGCATTTTTACTGATGCAGATCTCATTGGAATAACCGGAGCCAGAACCAAAATTCCTGTGGCATACCAGTACTTTTCCATCTTTGCATTGGGGGTCAATAACCTTCACCTTGACTTTCTTGTGGGTCACACATCCTTTAGCGTCTGTAACCTTCACGCTGTAAGTAGTGCAGGTGGTGGGGCTTACTGTTATCGATTGCGTAGTAGCACCTGTAGACCATAAGTAGGTGTAAGGGACTGTGCCTTCACTGGCATTTGCAGTCAATGTCAGCGTCCGGGTGCCAAAGCCTTTGTAGATGGTGTAAGGCTCGCAACCAGGTTCAGGACTGGAAGCTGCTATATGTACAAGAACTCGTTTAACCTTTACCGTGGTAGTGCAGGTGGTTAAATTGCCTTTCAGGTCTCTCACAAAGTAAACAATGGTGCTGGTGCCCGGATTGAACCTCCCACTTGCGTCGTTTCCGTTTCCGCTCCTGTGCGTAGCGCCAAAGATTTTATATTCTATTCTGCCTATACCACAGGCATCAGTTGCAGTTATACGGGGAATGCTGTAACGGTGTTTGCAGGCATTGTAGCAAAACTCAAGCGTACCAGGACACTGAACAACAGGTGGAACATTGTCATTGGGGCAAGGGCGCGGAGCAATGTTACAGTCATCTTTATCTACTTTGCATTTGTGCCTGGTTGGAGTATCTGTGCCGGTAGCACTTGTACATCCCCAGTACACCCGTGAATTACCCTTAAATATTGTATTTACAATATCACCTGTATAGGTATAGGTTTGACCCTTGAAGGTCACTGTCATTTTTTTGGCAGTTGCATCCCAGGTAAACCTGGCACTGTGGTACAAACCATCCTCAATGTTCACAGGCAGCGCAATAGGTGGCGCAAGCGCCGTCATGTTAGAATGGTAGGCATTGCTCTGGCTCATAAAGCCAATGTGGTCTGCAGCAGGGTCGGCAATGTTCATCCCGGCTATTTCGCCGTTTTGGTAGGTGTCAAATTCAACTATAAACGAGTTCACCGGGCCGGGAACATCCGAGGCAAAACGATGGTACCCGATACCTGCACCAAAATTCCCGAGGTAGGTAGGTGCTTCGGCCTGTAAAACAAACGCAATTCCATCTGCACCTGCGTCCGACTCACCAAAATACATCTGCAGTGAGATGTCGAAATTCAGGTTAAGATCGATGAGCGTGCTTTTGAAGAAAGATCCCTTGGCGTATTGTGCAGCAGGTGTTAGCTGAAATTCGCCGGGGGCCAGAACAGTGGCTTGTCCATTCACAGTATACTGTGCGTGAACGTTGCTGAAGCATAGAAACAAGCTTGCCAAAAACAGGGAGTAAAGTTTCCGCATGACAAAAGGTTTAAGATGAATAAAAACTGACTGTGTTGATTGATCAACTGATGTGGGATTCTGTCAGCTTGCCAAGGATCTTAGATGCTGGAAGACCTTTTGTTTTTCATGAGAGGGAAATACAAAGTACAATAGAAATTGGAAGAGGAGAATAGCTACAAACATTTATTTTACAATAATATGTTCTTCGACAAAGCATATTATCAAGCAGCGAAACATTTGTAAATGTTTGAAAATATGTAATGTGGCAAGCGTTGAATGTTTTAAACATAACCAAAATAAAACACCTGTTTCAAAAGGTTGTTTTACTAATATAAAAGTCTCACTGCCACCCGGACCTTCCTGGTTAATTTAAAATTTAAAAAATCTTTCCACTTATAAGATTGGCAAAAGGACTTACCCGATTCTTAAGTGCTGGCTTACGAGTATCAACCGGATCAGACGGCAGCTACAACGCGTATAACTCAATTTTCAATCGGCTCAAGATCTTCCATCCCAATCAACGTTCAGGAAATGAACTTGGGAGAAGATAGATGGAAACCGGGTCATTCGGTACAGGTAGACTCCTGACATGGCTGCGTTTGAATGCCTCCTCGCCCAGTCTAATTCTTTTAGCTTTCCCGGGCTGCCAAACCAAATGCACCAATATTTGAAAGCGGGAAGGTTGGCTACAGCTATTTATTTTTTAATATTCCGATCGGGAATAAAAGCATCAAGTTTGACAATGTATTGCAATTAAGTGAATCGTCTGTTGTTAAGGGTCCTGTTGTAATAATAGATGATGATAGTGATGACAGGGAGCAGTTGAAATAGTTTTCTACAACCGCCCGCCCTCCAAAGCTTCAGTCGGGTAGTTCGAAGGAATACCAGGCAAAGCAGTAAGACCTTCCCCCAACCTGTTGTTGTTCGTTGCAAATGGATACAAATGGCGGCACATCTGTCTCACTATATTTTAACGCCTTACTGATCAGGGTTTGCAGAAGCCGTTGCAGTTGGGTTTCGCCAGCTCCTTCGTTGGAACCTTACCGTGCTTTCTATCTTTTGCATCGCAGTGATTGAGCTTTGATGTCGAGCATGAGCGGCTTTACTGGTTGCAGCAGCGAATAGATTTTCAATCTACCTTAAGCCTCGCTGCGCGTCTTTTGTTTTAAGTTGTCATGACTTATAAGCATTACATCGTATATCTGTTTACACTTACCTGGCGCCCCATCATTTTGGCTGCCTGGGTGATATTCCCCGGTAAGAACTCTTTTACTGGAAGAAAATGTTCTATTTTACCCTCGCCAAAACTACCTAACGCTTAGATGATGATCAGATCTCTTGCCTGTATCCTTTTTGTTGTATGTTTCTTTTCCAAAGTTCATGGACAGTCTTGTCCCCCGAATCTTGATTTTGAAACCGGGAACTTCACCAATTGGGAATGTTTTATCGGCAGAACGGACACGCTGAACGGGCAGAACCGGATGCTGCTCACACCATCGCCACCGCAATTTACCAGGCATGAGATCATCACCAGTTCCGCCGTTCCTGATCTGGATCCCTATGGACAGTTTCCAAAACTTTGTCCTTACGGAGGCAATTACTCGGTGAAGCTGGGAAACGACTTTACAGGTGCTCAGGCAGAAGCCCTGTCTTATACCTTCCAGGTACCCTCCACTACCGACACTTTTAGTTTCACCTATTTCTATGCGGTTGTATTTGAAGATCCCCGGCATTCGCTGCCCGAGCAGCCCCGCTTTTTTGTAACTGCTTATGATGTGGGAACCGGCAAGCTGATCAACTGCGCTTCATACGACTACGTGTCTACAGCTGCGCTGCCCGGCTTCCAGCGATCGCCCACCAACCCATCGGTGCTGTATAAGAACTGGACGCCTACTTCACTGCAGTTTGCGGGCCTCGGAGGGCATACCGTACGCCTGGAATTTCGTACGGCCGATTGCACGCCGGGTGGGCATTTTGGATATGCCTATATCGATATCGCCAGTGCCTGCTCCAACATCCTGGCCACAGCGCCGTATTGCATAGAAACCAATTCACTGATTCTCGACGCGCCCTTCGGCTTTCAAAGCTATACCTGGTATAATTCCAGCTTTAGTTCGGTGATCGGTACAGGACAGTCGTTTACCTTAAGTCCGCCACCAGTAACCAGTGGAGTTTTTTATGTTGATGTGGTGCCATATCCCGGCTTCGGTTGCCGCGATACTTTGCAGGCTGTTGTTACACCGCTGCCCGTGCCCGATACGCCGGTTGCGCCCCCTGTTGTTATTCTTTGCCAGTTCCAGACACCGGTATCTTTAACGGCAAAGGTTGCGCCCGGGCACCAGTTGCTTTGGTATGCCTCCGCCACCGGTGGGGTACCGAGTACTGTGGCGCCTCGACCGCCAACCAGCACACCCGGCATTTCGAAATACTATGTTTCCCAGAAAGCCCTTTTCGGATGTGAAGGATTCAGAAGAGAGATCACCGTGAAGGTGATCTCGACGCCTGTTGCCTCCTTCACAATCAACCAGGTGAGGCAGTGTCAGAATGGTAACAGCTATGTGTTTACCAGCAATTCTACCAACCTGAATGAACCCAGTTATGCCTGGGAGTTTGGCGATGGACAAAGCTTCTCATCTACCGATACTTTCGCGAAGTACAGCTATGCAACATCCAAGAACTTTATAGTGAAGATGAAGGCGACGAACGCCAACACCTGTACTGCAGAAAGAACGCAGATCGTGACTGTGGTGCCGCTGCCGATCGCTGCGTTTGCCTTCCCTGCGCTGATCTGTGAAAATCAAACGATGGTAACGCTGACTGATCAATCTTCTGTTCCGGCGGGCATTGCCAGCATCAACAACTGGTGGTGGAGCGTTGGCGGTAAGACCATGCAGGGCCCGGCGCCGCCGCCCGCTACTGCACCTGGTGGACCGCTTGCGGTGAAGCTGGTAGTGACCACCATGGAGGGCTGCCGGTCGGACACTACTACTAAAGTGATAGCCATACGCTATGCGCCGCTTCCTGCATTTGGCATCGGCGACCTGATGTGTAACAATGAAACCATTCGTTTTACCGACCAGTCTACGCTGCCTGCAGGCGCCGGTGGCGAAACCATCGCGAAGTGGTACTGGACCTTCGATAATGCCGGCGGCACTACTGCTCAAAACCCTACTAGTTATTTTAGTGCCGGTACGCACAATGCGCAGCTGATAACAGAAAGCAGGGCAGGTTGCAAGAGCAGACCAACGGAACGGAGTTTCGAGATCTACCCTAAGCCCCAAATACAATTAGACATCAATGATTCCTGTGTGTTGGTACCCATAACCTACGCGGCTAGGGACGTCACGGGCAATGCCATCAAGTGGGATTGGAATTTTGGTAACGGCTTCAGGGCAGGACCTACCAGTCAAACGGCAACATATAACCGCGAAGGCAGCCGGCCTTTTGCCATTGTTGCACAGACCGCGCGTGGTTGTAAGGACAGTTTGTTTCGTCCGTTCACCATCTTCGACAATAAGTCGTTTGCGGGAAGGGATACAGTTGCTGCAAAGGGAGAGCCGGTGCAATTGAATGCGCGGGGTGAATTGAATATGCGCTACAGCTGGTCGCCCGCGGTGGGCTTGAGTCAGGTGGACATTGAAAAGCCGCTTGCCACCCTCGACCGCGACCAGATCTACCAGTTGTACACCATCACAGATAAAGGTTGTAAGGCGCGCTCCGAGATTTCGATCAAGCGCTTTGCAGGTCCGGAATTATACATGCCCACTGCATTCACACCCAACAATGATGGCGTGAACGACCGGTTTTTTGTAACGCCGATCGGTATCAAGTCTTTTGGCTATATGGCGGTGTATAACCGCTGGGGGCAGTTGTTGTTTCGCACGACTAACTACAACGAGGGCTGGGACGGAAAGCTAGGCGGCATGCCAGTTGGTACTAATACGTTTGTGGTTGTTGCGCAGGCGATAGATTACAAAGGGAAGGTCTTGTTTCGGAAGGGAACGGTGACGTTGGTGAAGTAGGGGAGTGGATGCAGAGTCGTTACCACTAATTCAATTCTCTTTTGCGGCCGTTTGAAATAATAAGCATTTAAATGCGGTTACTGACCGCTGCACAGGAATCCACTTTTCAATATATTCCGGGAGATCGGGTTCTGTTTTCAATTTTTTTCTTTTGGCACCGATCATCACAAACCGCATCATCAAATCTCGATATTGATAATCCGTCACGACATGCGTTGTAGTGCACGGGCGTCCTCCTAAAGGGCAAACCTTATTTAGTTTTTGTAACGAGTTGGTATTGTGTCATGCTTTTGAAGAAATCCTGCATAATGCCGTTGCTGTCAAAGTCTTCCCAGAGCCAGACCCGGCGCGTGTTGGACGGTCGCTCCACCCATTTGTTGTTACTAAGGATCGGAGCCGGAAGCTCCCGCTTGCTTGCCCAGCCCGGGTTTTTAATGATGGCAACTGCGGCCATATCGAAAAGCGAACGTGCGGGCGGGGTACCATATAATTCGATATGCTCAAAGAGATTAATTGAATAGTCGCCGAAGCTGGTGAATGCTGTATCATGCCTTCCCATCACCGGCGTTGCTATGCGTGGGCCTTTTCCCCGCATGTTTTTGATGATGTCATCCGGGGTTACTTTCACGGCGTCAGTACCGGAGGGTTTGCCATAGCGGACTGTTACTATTTCGAGGGGCACGTCGGTGTCGAGGAGGTAGTTCATGGCTGCGGTATCGTTATCCTGGTTGTATTCGCCTGGCTCGGGGAAGTTAGAACCAAGCCATACCAGCCGTATTTTGGACGCGATGGAGGGGTCTTTCATTGCCGCCAGCGCTACGTTGGTCAGCTTGCCTACGGCGATAACTACCAGGGGTTGGGTGCGGCTGTCATTGGCTTTTTCGATGATGAAGTTGACAGCGTCGCTTCCATCAAAGCGGGGCTGCCGGATGCTGTTCTTTATTGTTGCAAAATCCTTGTCGGCGCCTTTCAGGAGTGGAAAGAGCCCTTCGGAACCACAGAGCCTGATCACGGTTTCGGCTTCGCGGTAATGGCTGTCGATATTGCCGCCATTGAAGGTGGCATTCACGGTAACGCCTTCAACATTGAATGTACCACCATTGAACAGCAGGTAAGCCAGGGCATGCTGGTCGTCTACTTCGTTGTTGGCATCGGTATCAAAAATGACGTTGATTTTTTCTGTTGCAGGCGTTACAGCTTTTGTTGCAGGGGTTGTGCAGCTGCAGCAAAGGATTGTGAGTACAGTTATGACGATGGCACTGAATGATTTTGGGGACAACATATAATTCTTGAGCTTATGGGTGTACTGCTAAGGTATTGATATTGGGGGTGTTTGGGAGAATTGTGTTTGAAGGGTTTTGTGGTGGAAAAAAGCACCGAAGCAAACCCCACGAGTAGCAATCAGACATTGAACGAGCTGTAGGGTTGGAGCAGGTAGGGACTGGATAGAATTATCTTAGGTGGAAGCTGCTGCCACATGGAGCTTGAGCATATCAACTCTACAATAACATATTAAAACGACCGTTAACATTTTCGGTTATTTTGCTTGTTGCTATCGTGGTGCATGGTATATTTATCCCACCTTATGAACCAATCACCGGAACAGCAGGCTAGGGATGAAATAGACAGGCAACTAATCGCCTGCGGCCGGCTGATCCAAAGTAAAAATGCCATCAATCTCACTGCAGGTATTGGTGTTGCCATCCGCGAGTACCAGACCAATGTTGGTCCTGCCGATTACATACTATTTGTAAACCAGAAGCCGGTTGCACTTATTGAAGCCAAGCGTCCCGAAGAAGGCGTTCGCCTCACGATGGTGGAGGAGCAATCAACTGAATATGCTACCGCCAAACTCAAATACATAAAGAACGATGCGTTGCCCTTTGTATATGAAAGTACTGGAGAGCTCACCCGTTTTACCGACTACCGCGATCCCAAGCCCCGCTCGCGACCTGTGTTCAGCTTTCACCGTCCACAAACTTTAGAGGCCTGGCAGCGGGAAGCTAAAACACTGCGGGCAAGGCTGCACGACCTGCCTACTTTACAAACGCAAGGACTAAGAGACTGCCAGGTGACTGCCATCAACAACCTGGAAAGATCTTTCCGTGAGAACCGCCCGAAGGCCCTTGTGCAGATGGCTACCGGTTCGGGCAAGACCTTTACCGCCATCACCAGCATCTACCGCTTACTGAAGTTTGCCAAAGCGCGGCGCATTTTATTCCTGGTGAATACCCGCAACCTCGGTGAGCAGGCAGAGCAGGAGTTCAAGCGCTACGAGCCGCAAGATGACAACCGCTTGTTTCCCGAACTCTATGGGGTTACTCGTTTGAGCTCTTCTTTTATTCCGCAAGACAGCCAGGTGTACATCAGCACTATTCAGCGACTCTACTCCATTTTCAAAGGAACCGAACTAGACGAACGCGAGGAAGAAGAAGACCCTGCCTCCAAAAAGTGGAAGCCCAAAGAGCCCATGCCCGTGGTGTACAACGAGCGCGCACCCATGGAGTTCTTCGACTTCATCGTTATTGATGAATGCCACCAGAGCATCTACAATTTATGGAAGCAGGTACTCGATTATTTTGATGCTTTTCAGATCGGACTCACCGCTACACCCGACAACCGCACCTTCGGCTACTTCGATAAAAATGTAGTCTCGGACTATGGATATAAGAAAGCGGTGGAGGATGGAGTGCTAGTGCCTTACAATGTGTACGAGATAGAAACAAAGATCACTAAAGAAGGATCCAAGATCTCCATTGGTGAATACATAGACCGCCGTGAAAAACTCACCCGCAAAAAGTTCTGGAACCAGCTCGACGAATCAGTTGAATACAGCGGCAAACAACTGGACGATAAGGTCGTCAACCCCAATCAGATCCAACTGATTATCCAGGCTTTCCGCGACGCGCTACCTACCATGTTCCCCGACCGCTACACAACGCCTGGTACTCCTTCTCCGCGAGGAGAGGGCTGGGGTGAGGCGGCTCGACCTGAACCCACTTTCGAAGTGCCCAAAACCCTCATCTTCGCCAAGAGCGACTCTCATGCCGACGATATCATCAACATCGTGCGCCGGGAGTTTGCCGAAGAAAACAAGTTTTGCAAAAAGATCACCTACCGCACCAGCGAAGGACCGGAAAAGGAAGACCCCAAAACGGTACTGCAGCAATTTAGAAACAGCTACTATCCGCGTATCGCCGTAACGGTAGATATGATTGCAACGGGTACCGACATTCGTCCGCTCGAAGTGTTGCTATTTATGCGGGATGTAAAAAGTCGTTCTTACTACGAGCAGATGAAAGGCCGCGGCACCCGCACCTGCAGCCTGGATGAACTCCGGAGCACGGGCACACCAGCAGCCAAGTACACCAAAGACCATTTTGTGATCATTGATGCCATTGGTGTGGAGAAAAGCCAGAAGACAGATAGCCGTCCGCTGGAGCGGGCGCCAGGACTTAGTTTGAAAGAAGTGCTGGAAAGTATTGCCATGGGCAACAAGAATGAGGACATGCTCACCACCCTTGCCAACCGGTTGATCCGGCTCGACAAGCAGATCACCGATAAAGAGAAAGCAATCTTCACCGAGAAGTCGGGCGGTAAAACCATCAACAGTGTGGTGAAAGACCTGCTGAATGCCTACGATGCCGATACCCTCGAAACGGTGCGGCAGCAGGTAGAAGGCGAAATGATTGGTGCACCTGAAGTTGCGGTACAGTCAGCTACCGACAGCCAACTGTCAATGCTGGTTGACAAAGCAACCGCCGTGTTCAACAACTTCGACCTGCGCAACTACATCATTGAT
>JBGTIL010000025.1:0-3629 GCA_041745695.1 Chitinophagaceae bacterium
TCTTCTTAGACTTGAACATGCCGGGAATGAATGGGCAACAGTTTTTGTTAGCGGTTAAAAAAGAGGCAGCCCTGCAAACTATTCCTGTCATTATTTTTTCCACTACTACGCATCTTGCTACTATCCAAATAACGAAGGAATTCGGTGCGCAGGATTTTATCACCAAGCCACATAATTTTGAGGACCTGGTGGTTATACTCCAATCAGTTTTACGTGAAAACCCTGAACGATAAGTAACGATGGAAGCAATACAAGTGATGTCGAATGATCTATATTTTCTATCCGGTGGCGGTGAAATGGGTGCATTGATCCGGGCTAATAATTGGAAGAACACGCCTCTTGGCGATCCTTTGCATTGGCCGCAAAGCCTAAAAACAATAGTTGCGGTAATGCTTGACAACCCTTTTGGGATGTACATCGCCTGGGGCAATGAATATACCCAAATCTACAATGATGGGTATCGCCCAATTCTCGAATCCACAAAACACCCAGAGGCATTAGGTATAAGCACACAGCAAACATTTGCAGAGATATGGCATATTATAGGACCAATGTTTGAAGGGGTGATGAACGGGAAAGCAGTGGGCTTTCCTGATTTTATGTTGCCGTTGAATAGAAACGGTTTTGTGGAAAATTGTTATTTCGATTTTTCCTATAGTCCCATTCGAAAAGAAAATGGAGCGGTAGGCGGTATTTTAGTAACTGTCATTGAAACGACGAATAAAAAGAAAGCGGAGCAAGCCCTAAAGGAAAGCGAAGAACGTTTTAGGGCAATGGCAGATAATATTCCTAACCTGGCCTGGATGGCCGATGCAGAAGGATGGATTTATTGGTACAACAAACAATGGTATGAATATTCCGGAACCACGCCGGAACAGATGGAGGGTTGGGGTTGGCAAGCCGTTCACGACCCGGCTGAACTGCCAGGGGTGCTGGAGAAATGGAAAGCTTCAATTGAAAGCGGAGAACCCTTTGAAATGATCTTTCCGCTTAAAGGAGCTGATGGAAAATTCAGGCAATTCCTTACCCGGGTGTTGCCCGTCCTGGATAGTGAAGATAAAATTCAGCAGTGGTTTGGAACCAATACCGACATCACGGCGCAAATAGAAATTGAGCAATCACTTAAAGAAAGCGAAGAACGTTTTCGCACCATGGCAGAAGGCACCGATATATTAATTGCTACCAGTGATGAAACCAGCAACGCCAATTATTTTAATAAAGCCTATACCCATTTAACAGGCAGGTCCATGAAGGACTTACTAAAGTTTGGATGGGTGGATTTGATACATCCCGAAGACCGCGAAGACACGATAGCCTCCTACATGAACGCTTTTGAAGAAAGAAAGACGGTTGCCTTTGAATGCAGGCTCCTGAATAAAGAGGGCGAATACCGGTGGTTGCTTATACAAGCTATTCAGCGCCTGCGGCCTAATGGAACTTTTGCGGGTTATATAAGTTCCGGAGTAGACATAACAGAACGCAAAAACGCAGAGAGAGCCGTACGGGAAAAAGAACAAAACCTTCGTAATACGATCATTCAAGCGCCGGTTGCCATGTGTATTTTCAGAGGCCGTGATTATGTGGTTGATTTGGCAAACGAGCGTATGATTGAACTATGGGGGAAAAAACCAGAGGAGGTACTGCACAAACCAATTTTTGAAGGATTGCCCGAAGCAAAAGATCAGGGTTTTGAAGCATTGCTTGAGGGTGTTTACATAACAGGCAATGCCTTTTCAGCACAAGGGGTACCGATTACCTTACCCCGTAATGGCGGCATTGAAACTGTCTATGTGAACTTTGTTTACGAAGCCTATAAGGAAGATGATGGATCGGTGTCCGGCATATTAGCTGTTGCAGTTGATGTAACGGCGCAGGTGATTGCCCGCCAAAAAATTGAAGAAGTAGTAGCGGAAAGAACGAGAGAATTAGAGAATGTTAACAGCGACCTCCAAAGGTCAAATGCCGAACTTGCACAGTTTGCTTATATAGCTTCACACGATTTACAAGAACCTCTTCGTAAGATCAGCACCTTTTCACAAATGCTATCGAATACCCTGGGTGATGATTTAAGTGATCAGGCAAAAAACTACATATATAAAATAAATAATTCAACTTCCAGAATGACGACTTTGATAAGGGATGTGTTAACCTATTCAGAGTTGGTAAACGAAAAAGAGATTTTTGAAGAAGTTGACCTGGAGCAAATTGTTGAAAGCATCAAAACAGACCTTGAGTTACTCATCGAACAGAAAGGCGCATCATTAATATACGAGAATTTGCCAACCATTCAAGCCATTCCGCTGCAGATGTCCCAACTCTTCGGAAATCTTTTAAGCAATGCTTTAAAATTTGCACGAACAGATGTAAAACCCATAATAACAATTACTGCAAAAAAATTGAATAACGATGAATTGGGTAATTTTTCAATTTCAAAAAATTTAGAATTTTACAATATCCAGGTAGCAGATAATGGTATCGGCTTTAAGCAGGAGTATGCCGAACGGATCTTTCATATTTTTCAAAGGCTTCACCGTAAATCAGAGTATGAAGGAACGGGCATCGGACTTGCGATGTGCAAAAAAATAGCGGTAAATCATCAGGGGTATTTAAATGCAGAAGGGAGCACAGAAAACGGCGCCGTTTTCAATGCAATTCTACCGCTAAAACAAAATAATAGAAACAACTGACATCGGCCTTGGCAACAATTTAAGTGCTTATTGAAACCATTCAATAATTCATGGCCGATACCTCAAAGAACAAATCGGCTTCTGCTGCGATCTAATGGAGGATCTGCCGAGATACTTTGGGGCAGCGGACTTAGACGCAAAAAAACAAATCCTCGGTTCGATACTTCAGAAAAATGGTTTTTTCAGATAATCATTATCAAACCATAGAATTTAGAAACATTTTTTCCCTACTATGCAGACCCGGCAAAGATTACAAGGGAGGAGGGAAGAAGGAAAGCTCCGAAAATTCGGAGCTTTCCACTTTGGTGCCCAGGACTGAAGTACATCAAAGGCTACTACGTTTTATCTGACTATGCTGCGTTTTTTAACATAACTCTTGTCCAGTAAGAGTTTCAACGGAAATCCTGATCAAAAGTAAAATACTGAAATAAAAAAGAAACGTCCCCTGTGGCGTCCCCTGATTTATCTTTGATCAAATTTATTCAAGTGCCCCAAGCCACTTTTGTTCTAAAAGAGCCTACTTCGGTAGACGAAACCCTGATTTATCTATTGTACCGTTTTAATGGTTCGAAGTTAAAGTTTTCGACTGGGCAAAAGATCAAGGCTAAGTTTTGGAATCCTGAAACCCAGCGTGCCAGGGATTCCCGAAGTTTTAGCGAATCGGCGGAATTAAATTCTTTGCTTAACAGTCTTGAAACCGAAGTGAACAACACATACCGCAGACTGATCAACGACAAACATAATCCAACGCCAGATCTTCTAAGATCAGCTCTTAATCTACGGTTGAATAAAGGAACATCGACCGCGAAAGATCTGGTAAGCTTCGCCGACTACTATGTCGAGACAATAGACAGGAAGCCTAATACAAAGAAGCAGCTCAAACAAGCCATAAGAAATTTAAAAGAGTTCAAATTGGCTTCAAAAGGCAGTTTACATTTCGAT
>JBGTIL010000026.1:0-1715 GCA_041745695.1 Chitinophagaceae bacterium
GGTAATTCTGGATTGCGCTACCATCTTGGTGATGATGCTTTCCATTCTTTACAACCTGTCGACTTTGGCAGTGAGGACATTGCATGGTTAAACTCCGTTACTGTCTCAATATTACCCTTCACTAATTAAATGACCAGTGCCAAACAGCAAAAGAGTTAGCCGAAAAACTAGCTAAAGTATCTCGTAAAATTGAGCAGGCAATTCCGGCAGTTTATGAAGCGGAGGAGCAGGATGGATACTTACATACCTTGCTAACAAGTTTTCAACGGGAACTGCTGCCTAATCTTAAGCTAAAAGCGGATAACGAGAAAGATTATAGCTTCGCGGATATTTATGCTCAGACGATCGCCTATGGACTATTTACCGCGAGGGTTTTTGGTTACACAGTGGATGAGCGCAAGCGTCAAGAGGAGCAAGATCCAGAACGCAAAGAGAGAGATTTTAACCGCCAAAATGCTTGGGAATATTTACCGGAAACAAACCCTTTCTTAAGGCGACTATTTAAAGATGTGTCTCAGCAGCCAATCTCAAAGTTGGGTGAAGATTTAGTAGATGCGATCACCGAAGTCTTCAGCATACTTAGGGCGGCTAAAATGGATGCAATTTTGGCGGACTTTCGTGCCAAGATGAACCGCGAAGACATTGTAATTCGGTTTTATGAAGACTTTTTATCAGCGTACAAGCCCAAAATGCGAGAGCGACGGGGAGTTTACTATACGCCAGAACCAGTAGTTTCTTACATGGTTCGGTCTGTTGATATTTTGTTGAAAGAGAAGTTTAACAAACCGTTGGGATTATCCGACCCAGAGGTGATGATTCTTGACCCTGCCTGTGGAACGGGAACGTTTTTACTATGGATTTTTCAATTGATTTATCAACGGTTTCAAGAAAATCCAGAGGCTCTAACAGAGGGATTAGAGGATCGATCTTGGTCAGGGTATGTGCAAGATCGATTGTTGCCTCGCGTCTTTGGTTTTGAGTTACTGATGGCTCCCTATGCGATCGCACATCTCAAGCTAGGACTTTTCTTGGAAGAAAAAGGATATCAGTTCGATAGTGGAAAAAGATTAGGCGTATTTCTGACAAATTCTCTAGATGATTCTATTCGTAAGTCTCAAATATTATTTGAAGAATTTATTGCAGAGGAGTCCGATCAAGCAAATTCTATAAAACTTGATAAACCAGTAATGATAGTGATTGGTAATCCACCTTATGAGGGTGAATCAGCAAACAAAAATATTAAATGGATTAATCATTTAGTTAAAGGTCACGAGCCAAGCTCAGGAGAAAAAATTGAAAACTATTTTGACGTAGACGGACAATCTTTAAGTGACTTAGGAGAGCGAAATACAAAGTGGCTAAATAACGATTACGTTAAATTTATGCGGTTTGCTCATTGGCGAATTGAAAAAACAGGTCATGGCATCGTAGCATTTATTACAGACCGTAGTTTTCTGGGTGGTTCTACTTTCCGAGGAATGAGGCAAAGCCTTCTATCGTCTTTTGATAGCCTCAGAATTCTCGACTTGCATGGCAATATTAGAGGTAGACGTAAAGGGGCTTTGACGGAAGATGAAAATGTGTTCAACATTAGTCAAGGAACAGCAATTAGTTTTCTTATCAAACATTTTAATTCAGGTTTTCTGCCAACGGATTTTCTTCATGCTGATTTGTGGGGACGATGGGAAGAATTTAGCGATATTCATAAAAAAAAC
>JBGTIL010000027.1:0-5833 GCA_041745695.1 Chitinophagaceae bacterium
GGCCACCGTGCCCGTCATCCCCCCACTGCTTACAATTTCAAAGTGATTGATCTTGTTGGCGCGATTCAAAAACAACACGGCAAACACTTCCCTGCGATGGTCCTTTAAACGCGTTTGCAGATATAGGGCAACATCGTTGCTGCCGCTTACAATCGCTTTGTCTATGAATGCAGACGACTGCCGCCGTCGCCCCAATTCCATGGCAGCTATGATGGATATTGCTTTTGCTTCGCCGATGCCTCGTACGCGCATAAGCTCCTTGATAGTGAGTTTTCCGAGTTGTTGCAGGTTGTTCTTTCCTAGCTGTAAAACATCTTTGGCGAGGTCTAATGCCGATTTATTTTTGTTCCCATTGATGATCAGTATAGCCAATAACTCGCTGTTACTAAGGCTTGGAGCTCCATGTGTGCGTAGTTTTTCGCGTGGTCTATCGTCTTTTGCCCATTGCCTTATAGAGTATTTTTCCTCTTGCATAGCCATTATTGAATCGATAATTTTATACCTCACAACATCCTAACTAAAAACCTAAAGCCAACCACTATGAGACGAAATTCTACTTCAAGCATGGGTGCTCTCCATCCAATCCTTTTCTTTTTTCTCGTTTATGGCATTTCCCTGTTTTTGGCCCTGTTTGTTTGCCGCACCGTTTACTATAACCTGAACGGCGAGGAAGCAGTGGTAGAAAAAACAAACTCTTCCGCACGTGAGAGCTCTACAGCAGTAGCGCTCAGATAATTCTTCCTACTGTACCGGAGAGAGAAACCTGCCCAAAGTTTCTTACTCCGGTACATATAAAACATGGGAAATACCAGGTATTCCAGCCTTTTTTCCCCCGCTATCAGAGCAGAGGTTAATATCTTCGCCGCATATTTCCGAAATTCATGCGACCATCTGCAAAAATTTTCTCTGGAACAAGCTCCCAACATCTTACTGCCCAAATCTGTGAACGCTATAGTTGTGAACAGGGGAAAATAAATATTCAACATTTTAGCGACGGGGAGATCCAGCCTACTTTCCTTGAAAGCATCCGCGGCGACGAGGTCTTTCTTGTGCAAAGCACCCACTCTCCCAGCGACAACCTCATGGAGCTGCTCTTGATGATTGATGCAGCGCGCAGGGCATCGGCAGCCAAGATAGTAGCAGTGCTGCCTTATTATGGCTATGCGAGGCAAGACAGGAAAGACAAACCGCGGGTAGCGATAGGCTCCAAACTCGTAGCCAATATGCTGGTGGCAGCCGGTGCAGATCGTATCATCACCATGGACCTTCATGCGCCACAAATCCAGGGCTACTTCGATATTCCCGTGGACCACCTCGACAGTTCGGCAGTTTTTATACCTTATATCACCGGGCTTAAGCTGGAAAATCTTACTTTTGCCGCCCCGGACGTGGGAGCAACCAACCGCATAAGGGAAATCGCATCCTATTTTGAAGCAGAAATGGTGATCTGTGATAAACACCGGAAACGCGCAAATGAAATTTCCAGTATGGTGGTCATTGGCGACGTAACTGGTAAAGACATCGTAATCATAGACGACATCTGCGACACGGCGGGTACGCTGGCAAAGGCCGGAAGCCTGTTGAAAGACAAAGGTGCCCGGAGTGTACGCGCATTGATCACACACGCGGTACTGAGTGGGAAGGCTTATGAGAACATCGAGAACAGTGTGCTGGAAGAATTGATTGTATGCGATACTATACCGCTGGTTAAGCAGTCACCAAAGATCAAAGTCATTACTGTTGCCGAACTCTTTGCAGTGGCTATCCGAAATGCTTTCGAGAATAAAAGCATCAACAATTTGTTTATCCACTCGCAACGACGACTGAAATAGTTTTGTAGTACGTGCTGGTTGAAAAGCCTAGCGTACCGCAAACGAAAACGTTTAAAACAAACATTTATACAATGAAGACAATTACAATCGAAGGACAACTGAGGACCGAGTCTGGCAAGTCAGCCGCCCGCCAGCTTCGCTCTCAGGAATTAGTGCCAGGTGTAATTTACGGAGGCGCAAAGGAGATCAATTTTGTTGCTCCTGCTAAAGCATTACGACCCCTGGTGTACACACCGAGCTTTCAGCTCGCAGAGATAAGTGTAGATGGTGCTATGTACCGTTGCATCTTAAAAGATCTGCAGTTTGACAAAGTTTCAGACGAATTGATACACATTGATCTGTTTGAATTAGTTGAAGACAAAAAAGTTATCGCTACCATTCCATTGAAATTTACAGGTGTTGCTGCTGGCGTAAAAGCAGGTGGTAGACTTGTAACAAAGATGAAAGCGGTTAAATTAAAAACCTATCCGAAGTATTTGAAAGAGCAGATTGAAATTTCGGTTGATGCCCTTGAGATTGGCGAAAACCTGCGCGTGGAGGATTTGAAGGATCCGAATTACGAAATTCTCAACTCCCCCCGTATCCCGATCGTGTCGGTAGTAACAACGCGTGCACTCCGCCAGGAAGAAGCAGTGGCTGGAACACCCGCTGCAAAGGCTGCTCCTGCAAAGACCGCAGCCGCAGCTCCGGCGAAGGCAGCAGCTCCAAAAAAATAAAGTTTTTATCAGCAATAAGTCCCGCTACGGCGGGATTTTTTTGTTACTGACATCCAGCGTTTATGAGCAAGTTTTTAATTGTCGGTTTAGGAAACATCGGCGACGAATACGCCCATACCAGGCATAATATCGGCTTCGACGTGGTAGCTGCGTTTGTGGCTAAGCACAACGCCAAACTCGGAATACAACGACTGGCTTATCAGGCAACAGTAAAATGGAAAGGAAGAACCTTTGTTTGTATCTGCCCTACCACGTTCATGAACAGAAGCGGCGCTGCAGTACGATACTGGCTCGACAAAGAGAAAATTAGTAAAGAGCAGATGCTGGTGGTGGTTGACGACCTGGCATTACCATTAACCAAACTACGGTTACGCGGCGCAGGCACCGATGCAGGTCACAACGGACTGAAGGACATTCAGGCTGTGCTGGCTAGCACTGAGTATCCACGGTTGCGTTTTGGAATTGGCAATGTGTTTCCAAAAGGTGCTCAGGTAGATTTCGTACTGGGAAAATGGCCCAAAGATGAATGGCCTTTGGTTGAACTCAAGATCGGAAAATGTGTTGAGGCAATAGAACATTTTGCCACGATAGGTTTGGAGCAAACCATGGGAGCCGTAAATAAAACAGATTATACATTATGAAGAATACTGGTAAATACCTACTTTAGCACCTCCTTGAACGCCTCATAGTTCCATACTCCATATGAAGCCCTTATACATAGGATAAACAACCAATACAATGGCAAGTATCCGCTGTATGTAAACTAAAACACATCATTTTTATGAAGATTTTTTGCGTAGGCCGAAATTATGCGGAGCATGTTAAAGAATTGGGTAATATGTTTCCAGACGAACCGGTCATTTTTATGAAGCCTAAGAGCGCTTTATTACAAGCCCACACACCTTTTTATTATCCTGAATTCACCAACGAACTGCATTACGAATGTGAACTCGTACTGCGGGTGTCGAAAAACGGAAAATACATTCAGGAAAGCTTTGCCAATAAATATTACGATGCAGTTACCGTAGGCATCGATTTCACTGCCCGGGACATTCAGAACGAACTGAAGGAAAAAGGCCTGCCCTGGGAAAAAGCCAAGGCCTGGGACAATTCTGCAGCGGTCGGCAAGTGGGTACCGGTAGCTAATTTAAAAAATAAAAAAGACGTTCACTTTGGTTTGTATAAGAACAAAGAATTGGTACAACAGGGTTCCTCCAAACAAATGACGCACAGTTTCGATTACATCATCTCTTATATTTCCAACTACTTTTCAGTGAACATCGGTGATCTGATATTTACAGGCACACCTGCAGGCGTGGGGGAACTGGTAGTAGGAGACGAGATTGAAGGCTTTATGGAAGAGGAATCGTTGCTGAAACTCGAAGTGAAATAAAGAATCAATAAATGTATAAGCCATCCCCTGCCGGATGGCTTTTTTATTTGGAGGCTTCTCCACTTACATTTGCTCCTTACTTTCCTGCATGATTGATCCTGAAATATTGCTCCGTGCTTACCGGCTGATGTACTGCGTAAAGCAGATGGCAGAAACCTATGAAGGTGCCCGCACGATAGCTACCTATGTACATTCCACCTCCAGGGGTCATGAGGCCATACAACTTGCTACAGCCTTCCAGTTGAAGCCATCCGACTGGGTGAGCCCCTATTACCGCGATGAAAGCCTTCTCCTGGGTATGGGCTGGACACCATACGAATTAATGCTTCAACTCCTGGCAAAAGCCGATGATCCCTTCACAGGGGGCAGAAGCTATTATGCACATCCCAATTCCAGGGCGGGCGACAAACCAAAGATCATCCATCAGAGCAGCGCAACAGGTATGCAGGTTATACCAACCACCGGTATAGCCCAGGGCTTACAATACCTGCAAAGAATTAGGCGAGTGACAGTTACAGCCGAAGATCAGCCGGTAGTTGTCTGTTCATTGGGCGATGCATCCGTTACAGAAGGGGAGGTCAGTGAAGCTTTGCAATTCGCCGTGTTACAAGGGCTTCCCATTATCTACCTGGTGCAGGATAACGAGTGGGGCATCAGCGTAACGGCAAAAGAATGCAGGGCCATGAATGCCTATGAATATGCAGCAGGCTTCAAAGGGTTGAACAGGGTGAGCGTAGATGGTACTAACTTCTTTACGTCTTATAAAACCATGCAAAGCGTGGTTGCACACGTTCGCAAGCACCGTCAGCCATGGCTGGTGCATGCTACTACTTCATTGTTGAATCACCACACCAGTGGGGTGCGCAAGGAATTCTACCGCACAGAGGAGGACCTTGCGAAACATTCCACCCGCGATCCGCTTCCTGTCTTAAGAGAAGAATTACTCAGGAGGGTTGCAGAATCCCGGCTACTCGAAATTGAGGCGGAGGTGACCGTTGAAATACAGCAAAGTTTTCAAAGAGCTACTGCAGCAGCAGCCCCTGATCCTTCCACTGTCGAAGACCATGTATTTGCACCCACTAACATCCTGGAGGAGGTGGGAGTAAGGACACCCGTAAATGGAAAGAAGGTGTTGATGGTGGACGCAGCCCTCTATGCGATCAGGGAATTGATGGAAGATCATGAGGAATGCCTGTTGTATGGTCAGGACGTGGGGCAACGGTTGGGTGGTGTGTTCCGCGAAGCAGCCACCTTGGGCGAACAGTTTGGTGACCATCGCGTTTTCAATACGGCTGTACAGGAGGCATACATCATCGGTTCAACTGTGGGTATGAGCGCCGTAGGGCTCAAGCCTATTGTGGAGGTGCAATTCGCTGATTATATATACCCAGGCTTCAACCAGCTTGTTACTGAACTTTCCAAGTCGTGCTACCTGTCGTGCGGCAAATTCCCGGTGTCCACTATCATACGCGTACCAATAGGTGCCTATGGGGGAGGAGGTCCATATCACAGTGGGAGTATCGAATCAACACTACTTACCATCAAGGGACTTAAGATTGCGTACCCCAGCAACGCAACAGATATGAAAGGGCTGATGAAAGCCGCCTATTACGACCCCAATCCCGTGCTGATGCTGGAACATAAAGGTTTGTACTGGAGCAAGGTACCAGGTACTGGGGAGGCAAAGTCGATTGAGCCGGGACGTGATTATGTACTGCCGTTCGGTAAAGGTGCAGTGGTACTTCATGCTAACCAGGAGAAGACAGACCTGGGTCAAACCTGCTGCATAATTACCTACGGTATGGGGGTATACTGGGCCAAATCTGCTGCTAAATTGCTTGTGGGTCAAATTGAGATCATAGACCTGCGGACACTTTTTCCTTTAGACGAAG
>JBGTIL010000028.1:0-4306 GCA_041745695.1 Chitinophagaceae bacterium
GAAACACCGAAAACGCTAATTCAAACCGTCTGAATACCCGGGAGGGCCTCAAAGGTTTAAACTAAAATCAGAACGAGACACTAGAAAAAAATATAAACAACTCGCCAGGCATAAAATGGTGGTAGTAATCTAAAGTAGAAATAAACAGACCCAATACTTATGAGATGTTTTCTATTTATCCTACTGATACACCTTCCTATTACACTTACTGCCCAACTTAATCCAAGGGAAGGTTACCTAACGGTCGCGGGAGCAGAACTATACTATAGAATCAAAGGAGAAGGGCAACCCCTAGTCGTTCTTTCAGGACCAGGCATGGATGGATCTTATTTTCATCCAAGTATTGATCCACTTAGCAAAACTTTTCGGCTGATCACCTACGACCAGCGAGGAACGGGAGAGTCTAAAGGCATTTTGGATACCCTAAAGCTAACAATGAATCACTATGTAGAGGATTTGGAAGCCTTGCGGCAGGGGTTAGGCGTTGAAAAGATGCATTTGATGGGGCATTCCTATGGTGGACTTCTGGCCATGTACTATGCCCTCAAGTACCCCCAACGGCTACAGTCTTTAATGGTGGTAGGCTCGGGAATTGGCGATTCATCTTCAAAATCACAGCAAAGTACGGTGAACGAACGCCTTACTCCTGAAGACAGGGAAGCGGTTGGCCGGATGACTGCGCCAGGGGCGCTGGATTCCAAAGAAGGGTGGGTTAAATTATTTAAAGTAATGTGGAAGCCATATGTGTATGATCAGCAAAAGGTTTCTTTGATCAAGGAAGCTTTCAGCGATAATACGACGCTCATCCGAAAACATGTAGATAGAAGTATTGATGGAAACTATTTATACGCACAACTGGCTAATTTAAAGGTGCCCACCCTTTTAATTCACGGAGATTACGACCCTGTTCCCTTGTCTGCTTCTCAAAGGACACATCAAGTTATCAAAGGCTCAACGTTAGTAGTATTACCTAAGTGTGGCCATTTTCCCTTTATGGAGCAACCGGACGTATTCACCAAGACAATTGTGAAATTTACTCAAACAATAAAAAATAAATAGCAGCTGTCTTGTCCATTCATAAAAATGGTAAATTCTAGGTCATGCCTGGTCATACCTTAAAGGTGGACATTTAGTCTGAAGAACAGATGGTTAATCAACAAGCCAATTACCGTATCGTGCATCACCTGGCATTTAGGAAAAGAGATCGTTCAACGAGCCAATCGCTTGATTCGAGTTCGCAAGTCTAAATGTTTGCGCTCAATACTTTGGGTTTGATCTTGCATCCGAATTACTAGAACGTATGAAAACCGATGTGTTTACCCATATAGATTGTGCACCGCAGTTTGATGATATTACCTTGCTAGCAAGGTGATGGAAAATCCCCGGCACATCCTAATTAAATTTCAGGAAACTGAGTTTTCAGTTCTACTGAAAGTATTGGTTCTTTATTCACCCCTAAAGAGTTACTAATGAGTCGAATCAACTACTATAAAGGCTTGACAGCAGACTATTCAAAACCTGGATTGGTTTCGGACGAACTTAAGCAAACAATGATTGAGTTAGCCGAGAAAATTGTGGAAATGAAGGAAGAAAAGTTGCCCGAAATTAGCTCAGATTATACCCTCGAACAAATCGAAAAAGAAAATCAGGAATGGTGGCCGACTCACTGCGAGGCATTAAGACAATGCCGGGGTGACATCTTAACAGGGGAATATCGCGAAGATTTGGTTTATTTGTGCCAAGACGGCCCCTATCGCGGTTTAGACAAACAAAAAGAACGCGAGAAACACTGGTGGGCTTTAATTGCACAGCCCGGGGTGACAATGTGCTGGCCGATTGTGATGTTTTTTGGCGAACACACTTACTTTGAGTGGAAGTGTGTGGACGACGAAACTAACGAAACCCTCGCCAAAGGCAATGTCACTTGGGTGCGGCGCGGCCACAGAGGAGCCTGCTACCTCAAAACCGAACAATTGACTTTCTACCGAGATGTTTTTGCTCCTAATTCACTTTTAAAGCTAATTAAGGCTTAAACACCTCCTGTTGTCTGGTGGCCAGAGGTATAAATTCCATCATGGGCATCTATGTTTGAAGACAATCATCAACCAAAAACAGTTTACAATCGCAAGAATTTTATAGGGTATGGCAACTGAAAGTAAAGGCAAAATTGGTGTTCTGATAGAAGAACATTTTGATCCTACTGAATATCGGGTATTCAATGAGTTTTTTCCGAAACACGGTTACGAAGTCGAGTATATTTCTCACTTGTGGGGAAATCAACAATTAACCTTCGGCTCGAACCCAGAGAATGATAAAGTAGAATATCATGTGACTGTCACCACAGAAGTTAATGATATCAATCCGTCAGCCTACAAAGGCATCATTGCAATTGGGGCTTATGCAACCGATCGCCTGAGATATCAGGCGAAAGTCAAAAAAGGTCAAAAAAACCAAGCGCCAGCGGTAGAATTTCTGAGAAAATGCATGCAAACCGAAAGTCTAAAGCTGGGAGCAATCTGTCACGGTTTGTGGCTGTTCTGCGCCGACTCAGACTTACTGAAAGGGCGGAAAGTGACCTGCGCTCACAACATCATCTGTGATGTAGAAAATGCCGGCGCAGAAGTTGTCTACGACGAAGAAAATGAAGTCACCGTTGACTTAGTAGTAGATGGCAACTTGATTACCGGCAGGCATCCAGGGGCAGTAGACCAATTCATGGAAGTTTTTGTGAAAGAGATGGCAATGCCTTAAGAATGAGGTTCTCGTCACAAATGGATGCTGTTGGGGAATTCAAACAGTGGCAAAATTTTGAGGAATTAATCGAACAAAAGCGGGAGTGCATCAAAAAGTGTGGGGCAAAAGATTCTTTAATACCTTGACAATGCTTTCAAATCCTTCTCAAGGTATCAAAGAATGAATTGCCCCGCAACGGCATACCGTCACACTTTTTGATGCACTCGGTATTATTTGGGTGGGAAGCCAGCGTATACTTTTCCCCGGTGCAGGATTCTCATGATAATGGCGTCAGGATGTAGATACTGAATGCCGATCCTGTGATCCCCCACCCGTATACGGTAGAAACCACGATTCTTCTTCTGTCCCTTCATCATTTTGTAATCCACACCAGCGGTCTCGAGCGAGCTGGCATCCATGAGCTTTTTAATGACTATTCTGGCCTGATCCTGGATGTATCCGGGCGTTTTGCGGAGTTCCTTTTCAAACTTCGTCTGGATGTCTACGACCATCCCATCCGGCGGTTGAATTCTTCGGCAGGAATGGTAGGCTCGTTGGCTTTCAGGTCTTCTTCCATGAGTTGAACCATAAAATAGTCATCCAACTCTTCATTATCAATAATGGCAAGAATCCGGTCGACTTCGTCGGGCGTCCAGCTAGCGCGCTTCTTCTTAGCGGAAAAGTTGGTAGGGGGCATGCCAAGTTTCTCAGCCAGATAGACGTTTTTGTACCCTGACGCCTTGATGAGCGTCCCCAGGCTCTTACAGAGGCTCATGTAGTTTTGAACGATTTCACGCATAGGAAAAATATTTTCGTACAAGTATGGACTATCTTTACACTACAAATATACGAAGAAATATCCATCTGCGTAAGCGGGCCGAAGCGAATGTAGTTGGAGTTAAACAGGAGAGCATAAAAAAGGGTGACGGTCCGATTTCTATCAGTACGTTTGAAGAGTGTATCAATAAGAACTCAAAATAGGAGTAATTAGCCTATTATTTGAGCAACCTGTGTGGACGGTCGGCCGCCCATATCTTTGTTTTTGATTGATATTATATGGAAAAGTGCAATTTTTGAGTAAGACCTGACAGGGGCAAGAGAGCATCAAAAAGTGTGGGGCAATTGAGGTCAAGCGGCAATCTGAGCGGGCTGTTCCGAAAACAGGCGAAAGCCTGGATACCGTTGCCGAAAACAGTCGTCCCACAATTTTTGATGCTCTCCAAATTCGAGTCTGCCCTGATTGAGTTTAGTGCAAACTCGAAACCACAGGAAATAAAGCTGTACCAACCATTTTAACTAAAGCGCGTAGCTGACAGCGAACGGATGTTTATTCCGAGCCTTGCTATTCAGTTACCTGCAATCCAGGACAAAGGGTATCCGTTCGCTGCCAGCTACGCGCTTTGCTGAAATCTGCATTAACCAATTAGAAAAATGAATAAATGGGCTATCGACCAGCTACCACCACAGCCGGGAAAAGTTGCTGTTGTTACGGGTGGCAACAGTGGATTAGGGTACGAAACCGCTCTCGGATTGGCCAAAAAGGATGTTGAAGTCATTTTGGCCTGTAGAAATC
>JBGTIL010000029.1:0-2089 GCA_041745695.1 Chitinophagaceae bacterium
GTAAAATATTTTACCAAAGAAAAAGGATACGAGGTACATAGCATTATTGTAAACACGGGCGGGTTTACAAAAGAAGAACTAACCGCTATTGAAGCGCATGCCTACCGTTTAGGTGTTACTTCGCACACTTCGGTAGATGCAGTGCACGACTATTACAACAGGATAGTGAAGCACCTGGTACATGGCAATGTTTTAAAGAACAACACCTATCCCCTGAGTGTGAGCGCAGAGCGGCTGATGCAGGCCCTGCACATCGCCCAACACGCAAAAAAGCTGGAAGCAGACATAGTAGCCCACGGCAGCACCGGTGCAGGTAACGACCAGGTACGGTTCGACATGATCTTTCATATCATGCTTCCCGGAATCGAGATCAGTACGCCCATTCGTGATCTGAAACTAAGCCGCGAAGCAGAAATTGCCTACCTGAAAGCGGAGGGCGTAGCAATGGACTTCGACAAGTCGATGTACTCGATCAATAAAGGTTTATGGGGCACATCGGTTGGCGGAAGAGAAACCCTGCAGTCGCGCAGTACACTGCCTGAAGACGCCTGGCCTACAAAAGTTACCAAAGAACTCTCCGAGGAACTGAAGCTGACATTTGATAAAGGCGAGCTGGTGAGCGTGAACAACCAGGTTTTTGCACACCCTGTAGAAGCGATCCAGGAAGTACAGAAAATAGCGGCTCCTTTCGGTATCGGGAGAGATATCCATGTGGGAGACACCATCATTGGTATCAAAGGAAGGGTAGGGTTTGAAGCCGCCGCACCTATGGTTATCATCAAAGCACATCATGCCCTGGAAAAACACGTACTTACCAAATGGCAGTTAAGCTGGAAAGATAACCTTGCCCAATTTTACGGTAATTGGCTTCACGAAGGACAAATCCTCGATCCGGTGATGCGCGACATAGAAGCTTTCTTCGATCATACACAGGAACAAGTAAGCGGAAGTGTGTTCCTTCAATTGCACCCTTACTATTTTTCTGTCACAGGGATAGAATCGCCCAACGATCTGATGAGTTCCAGGTTTGGAACCTATGGCGAAATGAATGCCGGCTGGAGCGGAGAAGACGTGCGGGGCTTCAGTAAGATATTCGGTAACCAGACCGCCATCTACCAGCAGGTGCTGAAAGAGAACGAAGCCGTTCAAAAGACTGTGTAACATGAACAAGATAAAAGTTGGGATCGTTGGTGGAGCCGGGTATACCGGTGGTGAATTACTGCGGATACTGCTACACCACCCTCATGTAACTATTTCTTTTGTACACAGCCGAAGCAGTGCCGGGCAGCCTTTGACCGCCATCCACTCCGACCTGCTCGGCGATACCGACCTGTTGTTTTCAGACGTTCTGGATGATAATATTGACGTACTTTTTTTATGTGTGGGTCATGGTGAGGCAAGGCAATTTTTGGATAAACATTCTATCGAAGCACGTGTAAAGCTGATTGACCTTTCACAGGACTTCAGGCTTCACTCCACTGCTTCTCATGGCGCGCGTGCTTTTGTGTATGGTTTGCCAGAGTTACAAAAAACAGCTATCAGCCAGGCGGCAAATATTTCCAATCCTGGTTGTTTTGCAACGGCTATTCAACTGGGCTTGCTTCCACTGGCACAGGCCCGCCTGCTGACTGACGTATATACTACAGGCATCACCGGATCTACCGGTGCCGGTCAGGGTCTGAGTGCCACTTCGCATTTTTCCTGGAGAGCCAATAATATACAGGCATACAAAAGCTTGTCGCACCAGCACATGGGAGAGATCAGCCAGTCACTCGCCACGTTACAGCCTGGGTTTTCCAACAGCGAAGACAGCAACAGGCTGAATTTTGTTCCCTGGCGTGGCGATTTTACCCGTGGAATATTTGTTTCTTCGCAGCTGCGTTGCGCGGCCTCGATCGAGCAATTGTTCGATCTCTACGAAAATTTTTACCACGACCATCCTTTTACGATTGTGAGCAAAGAACCTGTGAGTCTGAAGCAGGTTGTGAACAGCAATAAGTGCGTTATTCATTTAGAAAAAAACGGTCAACAGCTGGTAGTGCATTCGGCTATCGACAACCTGCTGAAAGGCGCCAGTGGCCAGGCGGTG
>JBGTIL010000030.1:0-1921 GCA_041745695.1 Chitinophagaceae bacterium
ATGATCTTGTCCTCCAGGCTCTGGGCCATGATCGTCTCGCGCTTCTTAACCACCTCTGGTTCAAAGCTCCCCAACCGGTCTCGCGGAGTATTGACCTCAATGGTTCCTGAACTGGTCTTCAGCTGCTTTTTGCCTTTGCCATTTTTACGATTGCCTGTGGCACGCTGCTCTTCGTCCAGATGACCTTCCAACTCACCTTCCAGAATGGAGTTGAGCATGTCTTGCAGCATAGGAGCGAACGCTCCGTCCTTACCAAATAAGGACTTGCCACTGCGAAATTGTTCCTTTACCTTTTGCTTAATTTGTTCGTAGTCGAACTTTTCGTTGTTGTTTTCCATTTTACTGTGTTTAAAGTTAAGATTTAACTCTTGACACAGTTTATTTTACACTCTCATTGTATGTTCTGACGATCATCATTGTTCTGCTGGTCCTGTTCAATCGGTACTTTAAAACGAGATTGCCTTTCTATTGATTTCCACTCAGCCGGTCTTATTCCGTGCAACCCTTCATGAGGGTAAGTGTGGTTGTAATGATGTTGCCATTCGTCACTGAGCATTCTTACCTGCTCCAGTGTTTCAAACAAATACGCATCCAGCACGTCTTCACGGTACGTTCTGTTCAACCGCTCGATATATGCATTTTGCATGGGTCTTCCCGGTTGAATAAATTTAATTACAATCTGCTGCACCTCACACCATCTGGTAAATACTTTTCCTCTGAACTCTGGTCCATTATCCACCCTGATCTGTTTTGGCTTACCACGCTCCGCAATAATTTGCTCCAGCACTTCCACTACTTTTTCTCCAGGTATAGAATAGTCGCACCATGCCGCTAGTGATTCGCGCGTACAATCGTCGATCACATTCAGTATCCGCAGCTTTCTGCCGCCAACCAATGCATCACTCATAAAATCCATACTGTAGCTCAGGTTTGCCTGTGCAGGTGATTGCAAAGGTTCTTTGATTCTAGCCGGAAGCCTGCGCTTATGTTTTCTTCGCAAGCTTAGCTTCAGATTCCGGTATATGCGCAGTACCCTGCTTCGGCCCCAGCGCAGATTCTCTGAGCGAATGATGCTATAGTATTTATCAAAACCCCGGGTAGGAAAACGGCTGGACAGATCCTGTAGTTTTTCAATCACTTCGCTATCATTTTTATGAGAAACATAATAGTACAAACTCCGCTGCATGCCGATGACCCGGCAGGCCCGACCCACGCTTACGCCCGTATCCGTAACGCACGATGACGCAAGTGCTCTCTGGTGAGTAGGCCTTAGAGTTTTTTTTCGATAATATGTTTGGCCAGCTGATGGTCCAGCATCAGTTCAGCATACATCTGCTTGAGGCGCCGGTTCTCCTCCTGCAATGACTTTAGCTCCTTAATATGAGTGGATTCCATACCAGCATATTTCTTACGCCAGTTGTACAATGTCGCCTTGCTCACGCCGTACTCACGACAAATCTCCAGGGCATCCCGGCCACCTTCATACTGTTTAATAACTGATGCGATCTGTGTTTCTGTAAATCTTTGCTTTTTCATATCTGACAGTTTAAATTTAACTCTTTTGAGTCTAATCCTTAACTGTCCTAAAAACCAGGAAGGCTACAAAAGTGAGAAGGCTTCACAGTTTCATCTACCTTAAATGCTTTTTGGCAGTTTGGGCATACTATTTCGTTCATGATTTGATTATTTGAGTAATGTGAGTATTAGGTGAAGGGTTGCCTTAAAGTGACGCACAACGGACAGGGCTTTATGTTGTTGGGATATTTACTTCCGTCCGCCCGTAACCACTGCCCAATTTATAAGTAAAAGTTCCTTGTTTATTCTATTTCCCGGCTTATACGTCCACTGGAACAAAAGCGGATTTCTACCAAAAGTAGAAAATATATTCGTCGGCCCACCATATTGCCAAACCGAAAGTTTC
>JBGTIL010000031.1:0-4942 GCA_041745695.1 Chitinophagaceae bacterium
AGCGTAATTACAGACTTTGCTCCCGGAACCAATTTCGTTGGATCCACGCGGAGATCGAAATTCCGTTCCATGTAATCCATTTTCCCATGCAGTCCTTTGTGCAACCAGCTTTCCAGCCGCCTGGCATCATCTTCCAGCATCTGGGCGCGAGCGATGCCACAATAATCAAAGCCGTAAGCAAGAGATGCAGCTTTAACGGCGGTTGTTCGCAGAGATTCTGGCATGGGTTCTTAGTAGATCAGTGATCCCGATCAATGCGCAAAGGTGCGCCAATTACTGATAGAAGCCCGATTCTGATGGCTAATTAATTGATAATGCCCTACTCAGTGGTGATGAACTCAAGCTCACAGGCTGTTCGGGCCGCAGGACCATCCTCCCAGTCCCGGGCTGTGATGAACATGAGCTAAATCTTCGTTCCGACAATCAGCTACAAGGTTTTCACCGTGTTGTTGGTGTTGTTGTTGGTTTCTGCTTTTTTCAATACGAGTCTTTGTTCATCATCTCCGGCAACCGCATCAAAGAATGTTTTGACTTCTGCATAGTCTGCAGCGAGCACCTTGTGCTTTTTTAAGGTAAGTGAAGAGGCTGTATAAACGGCGTTTTCCTTTTCATTGAACCAGCAGCGTGAATGATAATTTCCATAGCGCATTGTCAGCTTTGTTTCCTTAGGCAATACATCAGCGCTCATTCCCGGGGACAGTTTTATGATAGTGGTATCATTTTTCTCAAACGGGAACCGAAAGTAGTAGTCCTGTTTCCTGTTGGTTGCCGCAGGCAATTTAGCAGTCCACATTTTACTGATTCTTGACTTTATGAAATACTTGCTTCCGGAGTTGAACTCGGGGAATTTTCGCAGGCTCATTTCGAGTGCCACTTCGTTATTTTCCCTGTTCACAGCCGGCGACAGCAGGAAATCGTCCGGCTGTCTGTATCCAAACACTGAAAGAAGCACTTCTTTTTGCTTATCCCGGTTTTCCTTCAATATAGCAACCATCATTTCATTGTAGTCACCCTTTGATTGAATAACCGTTTCCGATTTGCTCGATAAGTCGTCGTTCAATTTTACATGAGTTGTGGTTGAAAGAATATTGGTGGAGGCTTTGCTTTCGGGCGTGGGAACCAGTATTCCTCCATCGTCTGTTATGAGCAACGCATTACGATTTTCTGTAAATGTTCCCAGCTCTCCAAATGCCGCAGTAGAGCTCGTACACTCGAGCCAGATGGAATCTTTCGCCCCAGGCACACATAAAATAACATGATTAAAATCGAAGGCAGGAAATGCGGGATCCACCGGCTCCTCGTTATATTCAGAATTTATAATTGCCACATGGCTTCGTATGCCAACTGCGCCGAGGGCAGCATGCATGTAATTGCTGAGGGCTTTGCAATCGCCGTATTTCTTCTGATCGGTGAATGTGGCGGAAAATGGCCTCAGGCCACCGATGCCAAGCTGGATGCTTACATACCTGAAATTGTCCTGCATATATTTATAAATCCTTCTCACCTTTTCTCGCTCCCCGGGAGCATCCCGAACAAGGTTGACGAAGAACTCGGGTCGCCCGGGAGGAAGCACGTCGAGCCCCTTGTACAACTCATCGATCCATTGTCCGAAGTTTTTCCATGTGGTGAGGTCGCCACGAAAACCATAGTGCGAAAACTGGTTGGTAACTATTTGTACAAAAGGAAATCGCTTGTTATAGGAAACGCCACCAATCTCATCGCTGATGGGCGCCAGGTTTGCCACCGACCATTTATAAACTTTAGATTGACCTTCCTCGGTCACCAGCGGCTGCAATCTACTATGCCAGGACTTGTGCCTTAATTGCATAGACGAAGGAAGCCTGACAGTATAACTGGATTCGATCACCGATTCTTTGTTTCTTATGAAGTGATAATCAGGAAAAGCCAGTGTACTCTTAAACTTCTGCTCATAGTTAAATTCCACCGTAATGGGATAGCTTGCAGTGCTTATTTCGTAATAAGTAACATAACCTTCATCTACAAGACCCTCACCAACAGCCTCTGTTGACAGGTCCTTTTTTTTGAATTTGTTTTTCACTGTACCGTCTGGATGGTACACTTTAATTTCAACCTCGTCAAGCGACAGGTATTTTGTAGCATATTGGTTAAAAACCAGGGCTCGTTTCCCTCCTTCATTTAGTACAGTGAACACCCTTTTCACCTTCAGGGTTGCCTTTTCCAGGCTTTCCACTTCCAGGCTCGTGTGTTCAAAATGTACTACAACAGAAGCATTACTTTTAAGCGAATCGGGTACTGTGGCTAAACTATAACTCCGTTCTTGTGCAGCCGCCTCATGGGTGAGAAACACAGAAACCAATAGCGGCAGGCAGTATTTTATCACAGACATCATATTAAGCTTTTATTTTCTTGCGAACCACGAACTGTTCGTTCAGCAGCTCCTGCAGTTGTGCGTAAAATTGTTGCAACTCTCCATATTGTGTTGCGGGATAAACCGGCTTCGTAAAGTCGAGCTGGATCCTCGTTTGTAACATATTACCGGTTACCTGAGACATCCTGGAAATGACGATAGTGGTATCGGACAGCCTCATTTTAATGTTCTTGGGGAGCACATCAAATTCATAATTATCGGGCAGGGAGAAATTGCCGACAATGGTCATACTTTGATTATAGCCAAAGAAAACATCTGAGAAACGATTCTCGGCGATGAATGGGTTTGTTTCAAGCCCGGTAAGAATATTGGCCGAGAAATACTGGTATTCCCCTGCTGCAGAAAGCCGCTGTGAAAATTTGATCAACTGTTTTAATGGAAGTGTGTCTGAATCTATATTCTCGAATACGAGCTCATCTACCGTCAGATTCGGATTTGAATGCGTTACGTACTTTTCAATGTAGGCTTCCTTACCTTTCTTCGCGGTACCCAGGCGGGCAAGCTTGGCATAGTCGTGGCTGGAAATTGACACCTGACCTTTCATCTCGCCGTTGTCGCTAATGGTTCCATTAATGCTCAACACATTCTTTGATGTAAGACCAGTTTTCCAGAGTGTTTTCCACCCCCAGTCTGAAGTTTCTATTTTTTCGATTACCAGTCCTTCTGTCATTAAAATATCGGAAGGCAAGAGATGCACGGGCGTATTCTTTTGGGTAGCATCCAGCACATACACATTACCGTTGATCTCAATATAGGCCATTGCTTTATTGAACTGGTAGAATCCCGGGTAATCCATTGTACCAGGATCAGCAGGGTTAACAATGCCATGGTCGTGAGAACTAACTAGTACCGGATGAGCATCTAGACCTGCGTCTTTCAGAAGATTAACCAGTATGAGATTGATCTCGCCTACAGTTCCTTTCTTGTCTTTCCAGGCGCTGCGTACGCCATCTAATGCCCAGATGCCTGCATAATCATTCCATACCATCTGCTCCTGAACATATTTGTAGATAATCTTCATCTGCTCATAAGGGGCAGTAATGTTTTTAAGCTTTTCGTCGAGGTCGGCAGTGCGGGGTATGTTCTTCTTTATCTGCAAGCCAAAATCTGCATCGTCTACGAGATATTTTATAACCTGGGGCCAATTGGTATTCCTGTTTATTCTCCTTCCGCTGACGCTGTATGCGACCACCTTGGTCTCCAAACGATCCCGATAGAAAGCTTCATTAATGATGTTGGGCTCTGCACGAAAAGCGGGTACATCGCTTAGGGAATAATTCTTCACTATTCTGGCAGCGCTAGTTTTTGTAGTGGCTTCGTAGGGACGCGAGCAAAAAGGCGTTGTCGCCACCTCGATCTCGGAAGGAAAATCGATCGTAAAGTGACTATAACGCACCGGTATAGAGCGCTGGAAGTACCAGTCTATCAAGCCCATGCCAGACTGCCTGAATTTATACTCGATAATAGAACCAACTTTGACTTCAGGAAACGTAAACACTTTTTCCGTGAATTTTTTATTAAGCTTCTTCTCATAAATAAGCTTTCTCTCCAGTTTTGCAATTACCATAGTGCCACTAGCGTCCAGGTTGTAGGTTTGCGCTTCCAGACCCATGATGTCCTGAGCATTAAATTCGCTGCGGTACGAGAGATGCACATTAGCCCATTCAAGTCCTTTGTTATTCAGGATCTTGATACGAACCCGCCGGCTCATTTCCATGCCTCTTCCAAAAACATATTCGAGAACGCCATCATCGAGCAGCACCATGGCTTCGGCATTATCGTCGAAGCTGCATTGCTTCATTTCGAGGTCTGCTTTTTCTACAACGCCGTATGCCGGTTGCCTGGGATCAGTTTTTTTATTTTTTTGGGCATTTGAGAATGAGAAAAAAAAGAGGGACAGAAGAAGCACAATTGTTTTGTTCATCTGGAGAGGTTGAAGCAAGAAACTTGCTGAAGGTTAGTTTGGTTAAAAAGATATTAAGACACTAAACATAAAAACTAATTACTACATCTGCAACACTTTGAGAACAGATATTTTCTTTGTGTGCGAAGACATAATTATATACATAAAATTTTTACTACCAATTTTTAGCTGGCTACAGGAATAACCCCTATCATAATTAGCTTATTGGCAACTTTGATGCAGCTTCGAACTCCTGATAATAAAAGCAAGGCAACCCTTTATTATTTAAATATTATGTAAGATATTAGCGGAAACTAACGCTTGATGAAGAAATTGCCAGCCCTTCTGTTCCTTTTACTGCCCGCACTTGCCGTTCTGGCCCAAGACCCAAAAATAAAGTTTGGAAAAATTAAACCTGAAGAACTCAAGACAAAACTTTATGCACTGGACTCGGCTGCACACACAATGACCCTGTCGGATGTAGGCAAAACAGAAATTATTGGCAACACCAAAGGCTGGTTTTCTCTGGAATTTAAGCGCCATACCCGGATACACATACTGGGCAAAAACGGATACGGGTCGGCTAATATTCAAATTCCTTTGTATACTAATGGAAAGGCTACAGAAAA
>JBGTIL010000032.1:0-5700 GCA_041745695.1 Chitinophagaceae bacterium
GCGCAACGAATTCTGTTGCTTACTTTGATTCTATAGATCGTATCACTAATAAGATTACCTGGAAGAAGCTTACCTACCAGGGACAGTCATTTTATAACCGCGAGCTGCAGCGAACCTGGAACTTCCAACCACTACTCTCCCTTTTTCAGCCATTTGGATTGGGAGGTCTTCGCATAAGCCCTACCGTTTATTATTTTAAGACTTATAAATCGCGCAAGCATTTCTCTGTTTTTGCGAACGCGAGTTATGGTTTGCGAAACAAAGATGTAAATGGTTCTGTTCGTGTTGGCCGGTTGTACAATCCCTTCAACCGTGGCTATTACAGCTTTGGAGTAAGCCGTGGATTTCAGGCCATCTTCAGTGGCGATGCCTGGATCAATCAACTTAAAAGAAGCAATTACTATTTGAGCAACCAGCTGAGTGCAGGGCATCACCTGGAGCTGGTGAATGGTTTATTCTTCTACACCGAACTTGAGTTTGCACTTCGTCGTTCCGTTAATAATTATAAAACCGGTACCCTGGTGGATAGCCTTTTCGAACGTGTTCTGGATAACAACCGGGCAATACCATTTGAACCCTACAATGCCCTGTACGGCAAAATTAAACTGGAGTACACGCCAAAGCAACAATACATCAGAGAGCCACGGGAAAAGGTTATACTGGGTTCCAAATGGCCAACCTTTTATGTGTCGCTCAGGAAAGGGCTACCCGGACTGATGAATAGCAAAGTCGATTTTAATTACGTGGAAGGAGGCATCGAACAACAGATAAAGGTAGGCCTGGCAGGTGTTTCGAGGTATACAGTAAAAACAGGAAGCTTTATCAATAAAGCAGGGCTACGACTGGTAGACTACCACTTCCAGCGTCGCGGTGATCCAATTCTCTACATGAACCCTGACGAAGCTTTTCAGGCACTCGATTCTACTTTTCCTCTTTTCAAACAATTTTATCAGGGTCATTTCGTGCACGAATTCAATGGTGCGATAGTTAATAAGATCCCGCTTCTCAAAAAGCTCAATCTAAGGGAAGTAGCAGGCGCGGGATTTCTGCTGGCACCAGAAAGAAAGTTGCGCTATGCAGAAACTTTTGCGGGAGTTGAAAGAGTGTTTAAATGGCCCTTTAACCCATTGGCTAAATTCAAACTGGGAGTATATGTGGTTGGTTCAGCTGCTAACCAGTTTGCCAACCGTGCGCAGTTTAAGGTAGGCATTACCAGCTGGGATACAGGACGAAATAAGTGGCGTTAGCAGCGATGTATCGATCGATGGATGCAGTAAGATTTGCTTGTGACGAAAACAGATGCAGATTAAGAAAAAGCAGGATGAACGAAAGATTATTGCTATCCGCATTGAGGAAACGGTAGGTGCTTATCAATAGACGGGTCAGATAGAAATTTTTCGCTATGATACTAATAGCACAAATGGTAATTTGTTATTGTATATTTCGTTCATGCCCGACGACAATCCGCCCATTAAAAGAAGTTCCGAGCTCGCTCCTCTTTCCCGCGAGCACCATGAAGGCTTATTATTCGTTTGGAAAATAAGACAAGGTTTACTATTACAAATAGATCACGAGCGCCTCGCGCGTTTTGTGCAGTGGTTTTACACTGTGATTATCGTACCGCACTTTGAGATAGAAGAAAAGGTTCTGATTCCAATTCTCGGAAAAAAAATGTCACTTAAAGAACAGATGCTGGATGAACACGCAGTGGTGAGAAAATTGGTACATGAAGTTGCCGAAAGCCCTTCTACTGCCCTTTTTCAACGACTGGCCGAAGTTTATAACGATCATATTCGTTTTGAAGAAAGAATATTATTTAAACACATTGAGGTGTCTGTAACCCCAGTTGAATTGAAAGCACTAGGCCTGCAACTGGCAGAAGTAACTGGCGAAATGCCAGTATGGGATGATGCGTTTTGGTTGAAGTAATGGAGTGACTGGCAGGCGTTGCAAAAGAAATCCAGCTAGTTCAATAACGAGTTTGGCTACTAAAGTTCCACAGAACAATTGGTCTTTACCACCGGGCCACGATCTTAAAATTTAAAAGGCGTGGCGTCAAACGGTTGGGCAGTGTAAATGTATTGTTCGAAAAATCTTTGATCAGCAGGTAGGAAATAGTGTTAGGACGATCAATTAGATTAAAAACCTCCAGGCTTGCCCAGATATTATTAAAGTTGCGAAACGGACTTCGGCTTCTCCGTGCTGATTTATCGCCGTCGAGCAGTAGGGCACTAAAGCCTATGTCAGTACGGATGTAGGGTTGAATCGTCAGGGCATTTCTGTATTTCACACTTCCCGGAATATTGTAAGGCAGGTTGGACCCATAAATATTGCTGAGGTATATCTTGAAATTTTTATTGGTAGACAGGTAATCCTGGAAAAACAACCCGATCGTTATGAGCCTGTCAGTAGGGCGCCGTAGCCAGCCGCCTTCTACAGTAAAGCTGTCGATGGGCTGCGACTGTTCATTGATCTTGTATTGTGTGTACACATCATTTTCAAGATTTTCTCTTGTGCGCATAAGTCCGACGCTCAGCCAGCTTTCAGCATCTTTCACCAGCTCACCAAACAAACGTAGCTCTAAACCGGTAGCATAGGCCTTAGCGCTATTATCACCAAAATAGCGCAGGCGCACGTTATCAATATCGTAGGGAACCACCTGAGTCAGACTTTTGTAGTAGGCCTCCAGCGATAGCCGGTAGGGGCGATTCTTGCCAGCAAAGTTCAGATCGAATCCGCCTATTGCCTGGAGGCTTCGCTGGGCTTTCACGTCTTTATTAAGGGTGCCGTCGTAGCGACGCAACTCCCGGTAAAAAGGGGGCTGATGGTATGCACCCAGTGCTGCTCTGAAGATAATATCGCTTTTCCAGTCTGGCTTCCATGAAGCACTTAGCCGGGGAGAAACAACCAATTCTCTATTAAGGCTGTTGTAGTTCAGCCGTATCCCACTTTGCAGTGTGAAGGCGTTAGCCGAATCACCAAATACAATCGCATCCTGGAAATAAGCACTCCATTTGTGTATGATTAAATCCGCATTCGATCGAACTACTTTGTTTAATTGCAGCCCGCCTGGTGAATAGGGTAGCGAGTAACCTGCAGAATCAATGTATTCCCACTCATGCAACTTATCTTTTATACTGGTGTTATCGTAGCCTGCACCCCATTGAAGCAGGTGTTTATCCTTGTCCAGGCTGCCTTTGTGAGACAGGTTATAGTTGGCTATATTCAATTGGTTGCGGGAGTAATTTTGAAATACGCCGGCTCCCAGAGGATTTACAATCAGCCCAAAGGTGGGCGCCGATTTATCAAAGTCGCGATCGCCAAACAGGTAGGCTCCAGTAATGTCCACCCGTTCCTGCTCGTTGTTTTGAAAGCGTGAAGCAAGGAACTTCAATCTTACATCTTTCTGCGGCTGATAAGTGGCGGAGAAGCCCAGCATCTGCGTACTGTAAGCGTCCCGCTCCTGCCCGGAGAAGTAAATATCTACACCGATGTTGGCGGTGAAGAACGGAGAAAAAACAGAAGACGTGAGTTGACTAAATTCGGGCACCAGCGTAAAACGGGTGGTCGATACGTTAGCGAGCATCTCGGTTTGCCATTTGGGCGATAGCTGGTAAGTAACCAAAGCCTGCAGATCGGAAGAGGAAGGAACGTAAGCTCCCCTGGTTTCCTGGCGACTTAAAAGATTTTTATTACTGCGGTTCCGAACGCCCACGAGGTAAGACAGTTTATTTCTTTCAGTAACTCCTTCAACATGGAAACCCTGCTCCAGTACACTGATGTAAGCTGATCCTCCAAACGAACGGGGCTTATTGTATTGGATGTCGAGCACAGAACTCATTTTGTCTCCATAGCGAGCTCCGTATCCGCCATTATAAAAATTTATGTTACGCACAAGCTCGGGATTGATAAAACTCAATCCTTCCTGCTGCCCGCTCCGCACCAGGTAAGGTTTGAAAATTTCAAAATCGTTTACGTAAATAAGGTTTTCGTCATAACTGCCTCCGCGCACGTTGTATTGAGAAGTGAGTTCGTTGTTGGAGCCTACAATAATTTTAATAAGGCTTTCAACGTTGGCAACAGGCGAAGGAAGGTTCAGAATATTTTTTGGATTTGGCCTGATAAGTCCTGCTTCCCTGCGGCCGCGCTGATCGCTTACCACTACACCTTCCAGCGTGCTGCCGCCTCTTTCCAGCCGGATGGTCACAACTTCCTCTTCGCCTTCATTGAGAAGAAAATTTTGTTGGGCTGTTTTGTAGCCAGTGTAGGTAAAGAGAAGAGCAAATGCTTTATCAGCAGGAACCTTAAGTGAGAACGTTCCGGAATCTGAAGAAGCAATGCCGGATTGTTGCCCTAAAATAGTAACAGACACCTGTGCAAGCTGCTGTTCGTTTTCTCCCAGAATAATGCCTCTCACCGTAGCGGATTTTTTTTGCCCGTAGCAAAAAAGCGAAATGATGAAGGAGGTAAAAAAAAGGAGGAAGGAGCGGTAGTTCAAAGGTTCGCTGATTTGAGAACTAAAATAATTCTTTCAACTTAGGAAGGCTAATTATTTTAGGTGTCCCTCCACCCAGACACATGAGTCAGATTGTTTAATTATACGGGTTTACCGGGCTCTGGTTTGCTGGTAGTTCAGGTTGTCCAAACAGCCTGAAGCAGTAAAACACACTCAGAGCGCGCTGAGTTGGGCAATGATTTCTGCAGGGTTTTGAGCAGCAAACACCGTGTTACCCGCCACTAAGACATCTGCACCCGCTTCAATAATTTCTTTGGCATTGTTTAGTGTAACGCCGCCGTCAATTTCAATCTTAACCGGCAAACCTCTGGCATCAATGGCCTCGCGCAATTCGCGGATCCTGGTAATGGTATAGGGAATAAATGATTGTCCGCCGAAGCCAGGGTTTACGCTCATAACACAAACCAGGTCGATGTCGGCAAGTATGTCGAACAGGGCAGACACTGGTGTATGCGGGTTGATAGCAACGCCGGCCATCATCCCCAGGGATTTTATTTGCTGGATGTTGCGGTGCAGGTGCCGGCAGGCTTCAATATGCACGGTGAGGATATCAGCGCCCGCTGCCTTAAAAGCCTCGGTATATTTTTCGGGTTCTTCGATCATCAGGTGTACATCGCAAATTTTAGTTGTGGCTTTGCGGATATGCTGAATTATAGGGATCCCGAACGAGATATTTGGCACAAACCGACCATCCATAACATCGAGGTGAAACCAGTCGGCCTTGCTGTTGTTCAACATGGTGCAGGCAGACTGAAGTTCTAAAAAGTTGGCGGCGAGAAGCGATGGTGCGATGAGGGCCATGTAAATATTTTTGAGCCGGCAAGTTAAGAAAGTACTCACCATGTAACTACGGGGACTATCCAGTTTTCCGTTCTCTGGAACTTCAAAAACAGATCGTTTGTGTAATAGAGGCGGGACTGGGACTGCCTATTTCAGTCGCTCCGCAGCTGCCCTGGCTTCCAGCAGTTCCTTGTCGAGACCGAAAGCGCGTTCATAATTCAACTTCGCACCGGGCCTGTCCTGCAAGGCTTCCTGTGTTTTTCCCAGCCAGAAATAGCCATCCGCGTAGGTTGGTGAAATCGAAGTTACCAGGGCAAAGATTTTTGCTGCCTCCGTATATTTTTTGAGGTCGTAAAACACTTGTCCCTTGTACATGTGAGCGTCCATAAAATTATAGTCGATCA
>JBGTIL010000033.1:0-3742 GCA_041745695.1 Chitinophagaceae bacterium
TATTGCCTGTACAGCACAACGGCAAGTGGTGGTTAAAAGATAGTGACGGTAATTTGAATGCTTTCAAAGATAATTTTAGTGGTCTGTGGAAATTGTTGTCGGTTGGCGGTGGCGAACCCTTAGATATGGTTGTATTGGGCAAAGGACATTCGTTTGAACCTTTGGGTGTGTGGGTAGATAATACTTATAAAGCTTTTTAATGAAAGGGTGGGATCATGTGATTAATACTTCGCTGTTAGGAACCGATAAGCAAGTGCTTCACAAAACAATTCTGCCGGCTGAAGTTGCAGCAAGCTTTGACCTGATCCAGGGGATCAGCAATAGCAAGGAGGATGCTTTCTTCCAGGTAGCGGCTGTGTTCATCAACTATAAAAATTGTGGTTATACTCCTTTACACCAGGAAAGTATTACTACAACGAGAGCAGATAAGGAGTCGAAGGTCTATGCGAACGCCTTGTCTCATAGCGCACTGGCAGACATTTTAGAAACGGGCAGTATTGCACTGCTCCACTTTTGGCTGCGGCAATGTCTTGAAAAAGGTCGCATTGTGCAACCGGATGTCATCCCGGACTTGCTGGAGGTGGCAAATAAAAATAAAACGCTGAGGCCGTCTATCCAGGTAGCTTGCGGTAACAGGGGTGCCTGGCTATCGCGCTTGAATGAATCCTGGCAATTTGAGTTACCAGGCGATCAGGAAGTCTGGGCGACGGGTACGCTTGATCAACGTAAAGAACTGCTTACTACAATTCGTGAAAAGACACCGGCAACCGGAAGAGAGATGCTGCAGGACGTCTGGATGCAGGAAAACGCAGCTGGCAAAGTAGAACTGTTGAAAGGGTTTGCCCTCGAGGTGACTGAGGAAGATTTACACTGGCTCGAGAGCCTGTTGGCTGAAAAGAGCCAAAAAGTAAGGGACGAGGCATTAGGTGCCTTGAAGAAATTGCCGGCTTCATCGATTGTGAAAAACTATTGGAATGTCCTGGCGCAATCGGTAAAACTCACAAGCACCAAGGGACTGTTCGGCATCGGCGCAAAAACAACTATCGAAATGAAGCTGGTGCCATTTGATCCTGCTCTTTTCAAGAGCGGCATTCAACAGCTTACGAGTGAGGCGGGTGTTACTGATGAATCATTCATTCTCTACCAGTTAATGAGCGCTGTACCGCCCCATTTCTGGGAGGAGCATTTAGCTTTAGACAGGAATAGGATCATCAATCTTTTCCAGAAAGAAGATGACCATAAGTCCTACATTTCGGCCTTTGGTTTGGCAGCTGCACATTTCAGAAACCTGGACTGGTTGCGGGCGGTTATGGAAGCTGATAAGAATGCTATGCACATAGATGCTTTTTATTTACTGCCTCAACAGGAGGCGGAAACATATGCATTAAAATTTTTGGCGACAGATGACGGGGCGTCGTCGATCCTTCACAACATAAATTTCTTTTCCGCGGAGTGGGGGATGGCCTTTTCAGATGCTTTGCTCCTGTACACCGTTAAAAATCCTTATCAATACAACAAAGCTTTTTACAATAGAATAGCACACCTGCTGCCAGCCGGTATGCTCAGTCATTTGGAAAGCTTGTCGCCACAGGAAGCCCACTTGAAGTCTATGTGGAGCAACCTGTCTGAATACCTGGTAAAGCTCCTTGAATTAAAAGTACAAACACTAAAAGCATTTAACCAATAACCACAAGCCATGGCAACGATCTTACGCGAGCATGCCGAACAATTGTATGCTCAGGAATTAGAAGAACTTAAAAAAGCCGACAGTGGAAAGAGGCCTGCCAATTGGTTGCTGACGCCGCAATCTATAGTCACTTACCTTATCGGTGGAAAGCTTCCCAACGGCTTTGAGGTATGTCCTAAGTACATTGGCAACAGACGACTCATGGAAATTGCAGTTGCAACCCTGACTACTGACCGCGCTCTATTGCTTTATGGTTTGCCGGGTACAGCAAAAAGCTGGGTGAGTGAACACCTTGCTGCCGCCATCAGTGGCGATTCCACCCTGATCATCCAGGGTACGGCCGGAACCAGCGAGGAATCGGTGCGCTATGGATGGAACTATGCCCGTTTGCTGGCAGAAGGTCCTACAGAAAGGGCCCTGGTAGAAACGCCGGTGATCCGTGCTATGAAAGATGGGAAGATTGTCCGCATTGAAGAACTGACCCGGATCGGGGCCGATGTGCAGGATACCCTGATCACTATCTTATCAGAAAAAGCATTGCCGGTTCCGGAGTTGAATATTGAAGTACAGGCCATACAGGGCTTTAATGTTATTGCAACCGCTAATAACAGGGATAAGGGTGTTAATGAATTATCGAGTGCCCTTAAGCGAAGGTTTAATACGGTTATCCTACCTGTGCCCGATTCTATCGAAAACGAAATTGACATTGTGCGGCGGCGTGTTGAAAGTTTTGAGAAGATCATGGATTTGCCGGTGGAAAAACCTGCATTGCAGGAGGTGCGTCGGATTGTCACCATTTTCAGAGAGTTGCGGAATGGCATTACTGCCGATGGAAAATCAAAACTAAAGATTCCCAGCGGGTCATTGAGTACGGCAGAAGCAATTTCTGTTGTGAATAGTGGACTCGCCATGGCTGCCTACTTTGGCGATGGGCGTCTAACATCAGCTGACCTGGCAGCAGGTATCGTGGGGGCTGTGGTGAAAGACCCGGTGCAAGACAAAATAGTGTGGCAGGAATACTTAGAAACTGTGGTCAAAACCCGGGACGACTGGAAGGATATTTATCGTGCCTGCCGCGACCTGGGCATTTAAGTAATGAGCAATAACACGATCTCCACACCTAATGGCAATTCATATACTTGGCATACGACATCATGGACCTGGCTCCGCCAGGAATGTTCGTCAGTTCATGGAAGCGCAGAAACCGGATTTAATTTTGGTGGAGGGCCCGCCTGAAGCGAATGATCTGCTACAATGGGTTATTCATGAAGATTTGAAGCCGCCAGTGGCGCTGCTGTGTTACCAGCCCGATGCTCCGCAACGTTCCGTTTTTTATCCATTTGCTGAGTTCTCTCCGGAATGGCAGGCAATAGAATACGCCCAGCTTAATAAGATCCCGGTTCGGTTCTTTGATTTACCTGTTTCGCACCAGGTTGCCCTAGAAACGGAAGCGGCAGAGAAGGAGGCAGGTAAGCAGGCCGATGAACGGGAACTGGTCTCGGATATTATGGCCGATCCTGTTGCTTACCTGGCAGAAGCCGCAGGTTATGAAGAAGGTGAAATATGGTGGGAGCAAATGTTTGAATACCGGCGGGATAGTGTTGAGGTTTTTGAAGCTGTTTCAGAAGCAATGGACGCTTTAAGATCAAATCTGACGCTTAAAAAGGACAGATTGGAACAGCTGCGGGAAGCGTACATGCGCAACATGATCCGACAGGCAGAAAGGGAAATGTATTCCGACATCGCAGTTGTTTGTGGCGCCTGGCATGTTCCCGGATTGATGAAGAAAACCGCTCAAAAGGAAGACAATGAATTACTGAAAGGACTTCCTAAAGTAAAAATAGACTGTACCTGGGTGCCCTGGACCTACAACAGGCTAAGCCTTTTCAGCGGCTATGGCGCCGGCATACAATCGCCCGGATGGTATCATCACATCTGGCACTATCCGGACGATGATGGAACGCGCTGGATGTCGAAAATCGCAGCCTTATTCCGTGAAAATGGCATGGATACCTCGGTGGCACATGTTATCGAAGCAGTGCGATTGGCAGAGGC
>JBGTIL010000034.1:0-2394 GCA_041745695.1 Chitinophagaceae bacterium
ACATGGCGGCTATAATTGTCGAATGTACGGGGACTTCTTCCAAGGATGGAGATATTGCGTTCAAAGCGCTGAAGCAATGCTTCAAAGCCGCTAACTTCACGGCAGGCACGGTTGAGGTACTTGTTATACCTTAATGCTTCCGGCGATTTTTTTTCGTTGCCATAAATTTAAATTTTGATGATACTAAATGTACGGCTAGTCCCGGAAGGCTACCGTAGGTTTAGTTCAACATGCGTTTTTCGATTTACCGGTTGATGAACAATTACTGTGCTTTTGTTCTTTACGGAGCTTTTGAATAACTTTCCGAACAGACGGAATGCTAATGCCGGAACATCGGCAAGCGCCAACCCGTTGTGCGTCACCTTACACAACCTTTCTTCTGTTACAAGCAGATAAATTTAGGTTTCTATATTTGGAAACGTTTCTTACCTTTGGTAAAAATCAGCAGTGCGCTGTTTTGAGACAAGGTTTTTAGAAGAGGCCAATGAGTATTTCGCCACTCTTGAAGGAAAGTCTGCGGCAAAGGTCATTTACAACATCGACCTTGCTGAACGGACGAACGATCCTAGACTTTTCAAGAAGTTGCAAGACGAAATTTGGGAGTTCAGAAAAAGGTATCAAGGCAACCAAATACGACTTCTCGCTTTCTGAAATACGACTGACAGTAGGAAAACACTGGTTATTGCGACACATGGTTTTATCAAGAAGGTGGACAAGGTGCCTGCGAAGGAAATTATTCGAGCCGAAAACCTTCGCGGCAAGTATTTTGAAAACAAATCAAAAAAGTAATCATCATGGCAAAGACAAAATTAAAAACCTATTCCCTTGCCGAGATGAAGGACAAATACATCGGCAAAGAGGGTACCAACAAAAGAGAACAGTACGAGTACGAATTGCGCATGGATGTGTTGGGACACATGATAAAAAGAGCCAGGCAGGAGCGAAACCTTACCCAAGAGCAGTTGGGAGAGCTAGTAGGTGTGCAAAAAGCCCAAATTTCTAAGCTTGAGAGCAGTGCCAACAGTGCAACTATTGACACTGTACTAAAAGTATTCAAAGCTCTTAAGGCTAACGTACACTTCAACGTGACTATTGAAGACAGGCAACTCCAATTAACCTGATAGCGAACGCACAACATGGTGTTTAGGAAATAGCTGCTGGAGTGCAAGTGTTCAACAACATATCTTCGATGAACAAGGGATTAAAGGCTAAGCTGAAGTAACACAGAATGTCGCTACTTCATAAACACCTAATCCGTTATATGCAACCAATTAGCATCCTGACGAACACAAAAAGCATTTGCTACCTTCATTCGAATAGCACTACTAAATTGATGATTACTAAATGAATCATAAGATGAGAATTAAATTACTATATTTCTTTCCATTTTTAGCTGTGTTTATTTTTGCGAGCTCATGCGATAGACCTGAATGCAAGAACACTAATACTACATTTAATAAATTTATGCCAGACACTAAAGAGTATAAAATTGAATTGGCAAGACAAATGGAAAGTATTGGAACCGAGAATCTCTCATACTGGTTTGATCGTTATTTAATCAAAGGTGATGAGGAATTCATAGTAATACACATTCAAGGAGATGAGCTTTGTGCAATAGGAGAAATTCAAGTTGACGATTGGGGTAAAATAAGTGGAATGAGAAGACAAACCAATGGTTATCGAGGAGCAGAACTGAAAGGGTTGAAATTTGAAACAAAGAAAGACTCAACTGGAACAAATTTTATTTATAGGGACATTGATAGGGTTATTGATTAATCATTAGAAAAATAAAGTAGGCCACCAGTACGTAGACAAAAAGTTTAAAAGACTCAAATATTACAGGTTTTGATTACCCGCTTGGCTGCATATAACCGTATGTTTACGAAAGTTGGGCGGAAGAAAAGTAATCATCTATTGTTTTTCAATTTTGCTTTATATCTTTAACCGGGGCGGACGGATCACGGAATGCCCAACCTTTGAGAATCTTTCCTCACGTTTCTGCGGGGTAGATCACAGATTTCTTTTCTTGTCTCATACTCTTTTGTTCGCCGAGGGCGCTCTGTTCTGCAGCTTGATTTATTGGATCAATCTCGAAGGCTTTAGGGTTAGGCAAGTTTCCCTCTCACGAATCTGTTTACCCGACCTTGACCAGTCCGACGTCAGTAGGAGCAAACGTTGCGCAGCGCTTTCTAGCGGCGTGCATATGGTGCTGCAAGCAGGATCTGTAATTCATGTTGCGATCACCGAAGCGAACATCCTCGCTCCTTGTAGCAGCCTGGATAAGCGCCGGTCAGCGGCTAACACCGGATTTTGGAAACAGCGGTTGTAGAACTACATTTGAACTGCAACAACGAAGCCTGGCAAAAGAATCGAAGTAAAGCGACAGAATATCAA
>JBGTIL010000035.1:0-3247 GCA_041745695.1 Chitinophagaceae bacterium
AAAGGGCTGAAACATTTTTAGCGGCGCTCGACAAACCTTCGGTACAGGCAGCTTCACTTGCATTCTAATACCGCTGATGAAGTGATGAGCTTCCCGGCGTAGCCAGAATTACCCTTCCGATTCCGGGGTCTTTACGCTATATTTTAAGCAACATCAGTAATAATATCTACTGATCATCCAGTATACCAGCGGACCAGTCACAGCTACATAGAACCACATTGGCCAGGTTATTCTTGCCAGCCGCCGGTGTGCTGCATTTTCACCAATGAGTGCCCTGTAGGCAGTGAATAGAATAAAGGGAAGTGAGATACCGGCCATTGGTATATGGGTGGCGAGTAAAATAAAATAAAAGATGCGGCTATTACCTGCGGTTTCTTTTTCTGCTGCACTCACCAGTCCATCATGATCCAGGTCGCCATAGTAGTACGAACCTGCAAAGAGGTGGTGCAAAATATAGCTCACCAAAAACAGCACCGACAGGGTGAGTGCTGTAAGCATGATCTTTTTGTGGGTGCGGTATAGGCGATTCTTTGCGGAGATGATCCCGGCAATAAGCAGCAGGGCAACAGCCGTATTAATGATAGCATTGGCTTTGGCAAAAATGTGCGAATCGAAAGGAAGCTTTACATCAAGCGTTACCTGCTCCAACGCTGTAACCGCTGCAAATACAATTACTGAAAAGCCAATGATCCAGATCCTTGCTTTTCTATCATTTTTGACCAGATTCAATTCCATTACTGCGATTGTCTTTTTTTAAGAAGAAGAAGAGAAGACCAATACCGATGATGGCTAGCAAAAAAACAATTGCCAGCAGCTCCAGTTTGCCTTCATAAAATTTTTTTCGTTTAGGGTCTTTCTCCAGCGAAAGCAGGATGATATCTCTCGACAGTTGGGCAATTTTAGCAGAATCGAGTCCGTGATAGTAACCGCGAATGTTCCGGTTACGGTCAATCAGTACCATGTAGTCGGTATGAAAGAACCCCGTGTCGATGCCCTTTCCATCTACCAGTCCCATTTTCATTTCCTCAATAGAGTAATCATAGATCTCTTTTTTAGAGCCAGTCAATAACCACCAATTGTAGGGATTGATCTGAAAACGATCGGCCCAGGCTTTTAGTTCAGGAACACTGTCTCTTTCAGGGTCTACGCTGAACGAAAGAAAATGTATGAACTGCGCCTGCTTGTCGCCCACACGCTTGGCATTGCCAATACCATCCTGCAGGGTTTTCATATTGAGCGTCATCCTCGGACAGATGGAAGGGCAGTTGGTAAAGAAGAAATCTGCTACCACTATTTTATCGCCGATATCATTCCAGCCAACTTTGTTTCCCAGCTGGTTGGTGAGTTTGAATTCAGGAAGCTTGTGCCAAATGGTATCTGTAACCTGCTTGCCATTTTTGGTTGTAACCACTACAGAGTCGAACAGGTAACGGCCAGGCATGTGCACGGCATTATCGGTCAGACTCTTAAATATAAAGTACCCGGAGAGTGGTAGGAGCAGGGCAATAACAATTCCTAAGAAAGCATTTTTATTCACATCAAACCATTAAAAAAACCATCGCCGTATACAAAAACGGGGATGGTTTAAAGTATCATTAATTTCTATTTTAATTCAAAGGTGCCGTTGTAGTGTCTGCTGCCTTTGTTTCTCTATCAAGCGTTGTTTGCTTGTAATAAGGATCGTAACGGTTGCGCATGGTGCGGTAAGAAGCGCCATCCATTAAGAAAGCCGCAATGAACCACACGAACAACATCAAAGGAACAATGATCGTCATAATAAGGTTGCGTATTTCATCGCCCAGGTGCATAAATACTGAAACAATGTAGTATGCCTTTGCCAGGGTGAGTATACATACCACACCTTTGAAAGCCAGGATCAGGAAAGAACTTGGGTTGTCGCCTTTGTTGATCATGTAAATGGTTAAACCAATAACCAGTTCAATGATTGTTACTACCGAAAGCAAAATGGTTGTTTTACGAACCCTTTTTTTGAATTCCTCATCGGTGTGGTGATGCTGGAAACTTACTTCCGAAGCTGCTGTTTGATGTTCCATGTGCTAATTAAACTTGTAAAATGATAGGGTTGTTAGATCAGGTAAAAGCAAAGGAACACAAATACCCAAACAAGGTCTACAAAATGCCAGTACAATCCTGCTTTTTCGATCATCAGGTAATGTCCGCGGTTCTCAAATACATTCCTTTGAGCCATGATCAGCATGATGATATTGATGATCACTCCAGAAAAAACGTGAAATCCATGAAAGCCTGTGATGCCGTAAAAAAAGCCACCGAATGCTACAGGTCCTGTTTCTTTTACATGAAGTTCCGCCATGTTTACCATGCCTCTCAACTGGGTGTCGCTCATTGCAGCTAATTGCTGCGGGCTGCTATCGTGTTGCTGATCGTGTACCAGCTTCACCAGGTTCTCGTGCGAGGTTTTGCTCAAAGCATCAGTGAGTACTGCTCCGTTTACATCCAGGCCCCAGGGATTAACTCTGGTGGTTTGCCCAACAAAATCGAGCTGACCATTTGTTAGTACAGCATGTTCTCCTGTGATAAGGTGATGCCACTCCCATGCCTGGCAGCCCAGGAATGCAATACCGCCAACGATGGTCCACGACATCCATTTGACTACACTCTTTTTATCGCCGTTATGACCTGCATGCACAGCCAGCACCATGGTTACTGAACTAATGATCAGGATAAATGTCATTACACTCACAAACGCAAGTGGAAGGTTGGCATGACCTGCACCAGGAAAAGCATTGAACACTACGTTTGGATCGGGCCAGTAGTTTTGAGAAAAGCGAATGGTACCGTAAGCTATCAGAAAGGCACCGAATGTGAAGGCATCGCTCATAAGAAAATACCACATCATCAATTTGCCGTATTCTACATTGAACGGACTTTTACCGCCTGCCCACCAGTTCTTTTGTTGTATTGTAGCTACTTCTGCCATGCTCGATTATTTCTGATTATGAATGTTTAAATGCCTCCTGCTACGGGGTTCGTTTTAGTATTACTACTCAAAGCCACGCAAATATCTAACTTCCGGGCAGAAACATACAGCTTTTGTCCCGCATTTAAATTAACCTATAAGAACAAAAAATACCAGAAGGTATAACCACAGGGCATCCACAAAGTGCCAGTAAGAGGCGGCTACATCTACAGGAGTAGCATTGTAGCTCCTGTTCTTACTGAAGAAAGCCTTCAAAAAGATGATTACCAAGGCGATAAGGCCCCCTAT
>JBGTIL010000036.1:0-7285 GCA_041745695.1 Chitinophagaceae bacterium
AACAGAGCGCCCGCGGCGAATAAAAGAGTATAAAACAAGAAAAGAAATCTGTGATCTACCCCGCTGAAACGTGAGGGAAAAATCTTTATGTGAAGGCAAAGGTCAATGACAGGCGACCGACCGGAACTGTTTGAGGCTAACACGTTATTATCCGAAACAGATAAAAAACGTACGTGCAGCAAAATACTCTTTAATCATCACATTCTCAACACCCACTGATTTCGGGTTTCATGTATCAAAATAGGTACGTTTTGCTGCGTGTCAAATTTCTGATACATAGAAAGCGAAAGACTTTAAAGATTCAATTTATCCAAAGGACTTTCGATGTTTGAAATGCTTTTCATGCTGACGTGCGTATACCGAAGCGTCGTTTTTATGCTGCTGTGACCTAACAGCTCCTGAATGTAACGCAGATCTGTTCCTGCCTCGAGAAGGTGCGTGGCATAGGAATGACGCAAGGAGTGAATGCTTCCCTTCTTGACCACGCCGACTCTTTTCTTTGCAGCCGCCAATATGAGCTGCGCACTCCTGGTGCCATAAGCTCCACCCTTTTCGCCCTCAAATAGAAAGTCCTTTGGCCTATATTGTTTCACATATTGCCGTAGAGTATCCAACAGCACCCGACTGAGCGTAACCATCCGGTCCTTCTTGCCCTTACCTTTCCGTATGTGGATCATCATTCTCTTTGAATCAACATCATTCACGCGCAGCATTACGAGCTCGCTCACGCGCAATCCCGCGGAATAGGCAGTCATCAGGATCACTTTGTGTTTCAGGTTAGAAATTGATCTCAAAAGGCTTTCTACTTCCACGGTTGCCAGGATATCAGGCAATAGCAGCGGCTTCCTGGGGCGTGGCAAATCATAGAATTCCTTATCCCGCTTCTCGACGGCTTCAAAATAAAATTTGATGGAGTTAATCACAGTGTGCACATGGGTTTCGCTGTACCCTCTTTTCTGTAGTAACCAAAGCAGGTAGCTCTGGATATGCGCTTTCGTAAGGCTCATTACTGCTACTTTCCCCAGCAGCCGTAACAATTTGTAAAAAGCCCCGCAGTAAGACCTGATGGTATTCGGACTGTACCCTTTCAGGACCAGCATGCTCTGAAACGCTGTAAATGCCGAGAGGTTATGCGCGCAGAGCGGGTGTTCAACCAACTGTATGGCTGCTCCGCCGGACACCTTGCCGCTCGGCATGGCAGATAGTGCCTTTCGCTGCCGGAGGTAATTTTGCAATGCTCCAATCTCAAAACTTGCCACGCCTTTCAGTTTCTCCCGAAGGACTTTATAATGTACCTCGCTTAAAGGAAGATACCAGCATCTGTGAGTTTGGCTCCACTTGACCCCTTTGAGTTTGCGTACTTCCTTTTCCAGGAAAAGGCTTTGCTCAAACTTCAAAGCGATTTGCTCACCACCCCGGTAAACGAACACTTGCAACTGAATGATTGCCATGAGTATATTGATCGCAACGGAGGTTATGCCTGTTCGTTCTGACCTGGTTCAAAAATCACATGGCTAAGAACCAGATCAACAGCAGCATCGCCGCCGACAAGCTTCTAACCCGAGCACCACTCACAAAATTGTTCATTCCTATGTTGGCACCTCTGGGAAAAATACTGGAAGTGGAAGTATTATCACCATGTTGCATACCTAATAAATGCCAGACTTTGTTGCAGTACCACTTACGACGGTACTGAAAAAAAGATCGTACTGCTTGTAAGGGCGCAATGCTGATCCAGCGCGTGCCGCCAATTGCAACATCAATTCTATAATTTGTAACTGCGCACGAATAAGCCTCAAAGGTGTACAGACCTCACAAGCGGTACCGAGCCATTGCAGACACACAATGCGGCGGCCTCCTGCAAGCTGTAGCTCGATCAATACATCACCCTATACAACTCTATAATTTTTATAATCAAACGGACGCCTTCCTGTAAGCTGCTCCACCACATTCTTCAAGCGCTCTTTCGGAGTGATTTTGTTATAACCCAAGTCGTAATCGAACTGCCAGTTGGCTGCATCAATCCTTGCCTGCATCACTGCCGGATGGCTGCCCGCAAATTTTTTCAGTGCATCAATGCGCGAGTAATCGAAGTCCTTTGCAGCTGCCACGTGCGGGGATCCATGGTAGTAGCCAATAAAATTATCCCGCTTTGCCTGCATGGCTGCAGGTTCTCTCACCCAGCCATAGTGATGAATGTAGGCTTCCAGCGGCTTGACCCGAAGCTTCAGATTGTTGCCGCGACGAAAGCCCTGTGCATCACGGTAGGAATGAATGCCGCGACCATTTTTTACTACCCTGATCTCCTTTTTATACCAGCTGGAGGCAACTGCCACATAATCAAAGGAGCCGTAAAAATGATGGTAATTAAATAACAGGCCGTCTACCTCCGGAGCGTTCTGCCAGCGCCGCATAGCCGTCCTTACTTCGTCATGACCATCCTCATGCATCACCTCGTCTCCCTGTATGTAAATACACCAGTCGCTGTCGGCAGCAACCGCGGCAAGGGCTTTATCCGTCTCAGCTGCGAGCACGCGTCCACCCTCTTTCAGACTGCTGTCCCACACCGTATCAATGATCTTTATCTTGTTGCTGTCGATACCCGCAACAAGGTCGCGGGTGCCATCGGTACAGTCGCCGACGGCCACAACCACTTCATCGCAAAGCGGCAGTATAGAGCGCAGGGCTTCTGCAATCGGGTAATGAAAAGCAACTGCATTTTTGATAAAAGAAAAGCCGGTTACTTTCATGATAACAGTTGCTCTTAGAGTTCGGGCGCAGGCGCTTCGTCATTGTCCCAGCGTTCAGGACGCATTTGCGGAAAGAGCAATACATCCTGTATGGATGGCTGGTTGGTAAGTAACATACAGAGACGGTCTATACCAAAACCAATACCCGCCGTTGGTGGCATACCATATTCCAGCGCCCGCAGAAAATCATAGTCAATAAACATGGCTTCGTCATCGCCCCGCTCCATCAGTGCTACCTGCTCTTCAAAACGCTGCTGCTGATCAACAGGATCATTCAGCTCTGTATAGGCATTGGCCATTTCCTTGCCATTAATGATCAGCTCAAAACGCTCTACCAGACCAGGTTTTGAGCGGTGTCTTTTGGTGAGTGGACTCATTTCCACTGGATAATCAATGATGAAAGTGGGCTGCAAATAGTGCGCTTCGCAGCGTCCGCCAAAGAGTTCATCAATCAGTTTGCCCTTGCCAATATCAGGCGCTACATCAAGACCGATCTTTTTACACACCTCACGCAGTCCGGCTTCATCCAGGTCGCTCACATCAAAGCCCGTGTGTTCTTTAATGGCATCGTAAATAGTGATCCGTTGAAAAGGAGCTTCAAACGAAATAGACCTGTTGCCAACCGTTACCTCAGTGTTGCCCGTAACGTCTACTGCCACTTTTTCAAGCAGCCGCTCCGTCACATTCATCATCCACAGATAGTCTTTGTAGGCTGTATAAAATTCCAGCACAGTGAACTCCGGGTTATGGGTACGGTCCATGCCTTCGTTACGAAAATTGCGGCTGAATTCATACACCCAGTCGAAGCCCCCGACGATGAGGCGCTTCAAGTACAGCTCATTAGCTATCCGCAGGTAAAACGGAACATCCAGTGCATTGTGGTGCGTGGTAAAGGGTCGCGCTGCTGCACCGCCGGGGATACTTTGCAGCACAGGCGTATCTACTTCAAGCGCGCCATGACTATTCAGGAATTCCCTGATAGAATTCATGAGCTTGGTACGCTTCACAAATGTTTCCTTCACAGAAGGATTGATCACCAGGTCGGCGTAGCGCTGACGGTATTTAAATTCAGGATCGGTAACTGCATCAAATGTATGTCCTTCAGCTTCTTTTACTATAGGCAGTGGCTTCAGCGCTTTAGCAAGAAATGTAAGTTCTTTCACATGCACTGATACTTCGCCCATTTTGGTACGGAAGACAAAACCCCTGATGCCAATGAAATCACCAATGTCTAACAGCTTCTTCCAAACCACGTCGTACAGCGAGGTGTCTGTGCCTTTCGCCAAATCATCTTTACGCACATACACCTGAATTCTTCCATGAGAATCCTGCAGTTCGGCGAAGGAAGCCTTACCCATATCGCGCACAGTCATGATCCTTCCTGCCAGGCATACATCGGTGAGGTTCTCATCCGACTCCTCATTAAACGCAGCCTTCACGCCTGTTGAGTAATGGCTAACGGGGTACTGGGCTGCAGGATAGGGATCAATACCTATTCTCTGCAACTCTGCCAGCTTCTCTCTCCTGATCTTTTCCTGTTCCGAATATTCCTGCATGCCAGTCTTCTTGAAGCGCAAATTTACAGGATGCTGAACAAACGAGCCGCCGCTGCAATCCCAACCATAGGCATCACAACCGGGCGATGTTACCGTGTGAACGATCCTCCCTGGTTACCAACTACCAGCAATTGGGTCAACGACGGATGCAGCAATTAGGGAAAGCAGCAGTGACGTTTTAAAATGCCTCCCATTTTTCTGGCAGGTATTTTGGAAACCAATGGTTTCAATATATTCACAGTATGAAAACCATTATCCTGACCTGCCTGCTCTCTTTCTCTTTTCTTTCCTGCGAAGTTTTATCAAAGCTTCCGTCCTATGTACCGCTCACCGAGAGCGAAGCTTCGGAGGGAATGCGCCAGGCTCTAGACCAGGGTGTGAGCCAGGGCATCACACTGTTAAATAAACAGGACGGTTTTTTTGGCAACGAAGCTTATAAGTTATTCCTGCCGGCAGAAGCACAGCAAATAGAAAGCACCCTGCGTCAGTTAGGCATGAGCGGCCTGGTAGATAAGGCCATCCTGCAAATTAACCGGGCAGCCGAAGATGCAGTGGGGAATGCAAGACCGATCTTTGTCGACGCCATTCAAAAAATGACCATCTCAGATGCCCTCACAATAATCAGAGGACCGAACGATGCTGCGACGAGTTACTTCCGTCAAAAAACTACCGATCAACTCTCGGCTGCTTTTGCACCAATCATAAAAAGTTCGCTGGATAAATTCAGCGCTACCAAATACTACAGCGATGTGGTGAACACCTACAATCGTTTCCCTACAACCATAAATAAAATCAACCCCGATCTTCCTTCTTACGTGGTGCAGAAAACAGTCACCGCCCTGTTTGACCAGATTGCAAAGGAAGAAGCCAACATCCGCGCAAACCCGGTTGCCCGTACCACAGAAATATTAAAAAGAGTATTCGGACGCGGAAGCAGGCTGTAATCAATTTCGTATGAACGACAGCCAGGAGGTATATTCATAAAACGTCGTACAGGAAATGAATCCGCTAAAAAATGACCTCCTCCTTCAGCCAACTCGGGCTTTTGCCCGGGCAAGGTTTCTATGAACTATTGAACCCTTGAAGCCAGACTGAAGAATGCCTTAATTTTAATCATGTCCTTTATCAATTCCGAAGTTGATGTATCACTGCTCCCTGCCTCGGAAAACATAGAATTGCAGGCAATCAACCGAACGTATCTAAAGCTGCTGCGCATCGAATGGCTTATAACCGCCTTCTTCCTGATGGGTGGGCTTGCACTACTCCTGGTTTTTGTTCCTGAACTACAGCATTTGTGGAGGTGGTTACCACTCACTTCCGGAGTTGTATTGCTTCTTCTAATGTACTACGCCCTGCAGCAAAAATCATTTGCCCGCATAGCTTATGCTTTGCGGGAGCATGATGTGATTTACCAAAAAGGATGGCTGGTAAAAAGCACCAAAGTGTGTCCATTTACCCGCGTGCAAAATTGCAGCATCCAGTCGGGACCCCTCGAACGCAGGTGGGGACTGGCTTCGCTGGTACTCTATACCGCAGGCTCTGAAGGTGCCGATATGCGCATACCAGGACTATTGCAGGACGAAGCAGAATCGTTGCGGCAGTTTATTCTAAGCAAGATCAATGGAACAGGAAAAGTTTAGCTGGAGCGAGCCGCAACGGCAGCCTGCTGCGGGATTGGTGATTGTATTTATTAAAACCTTTTGGGAGATCTTCAAACGGATCTGGCCAGTGTTGCTGCTGTTGCTTTTCAACGGTAAGCCGGGTAAAGAAAGCAGGTATGAGCTCATCGCCATTTTCTTTGCCTTCTTTGCTATTGTAAACAGTGTTATCCGCTTTTACTTCTTCCGCTTTGCCATCATTAATGAAGAACTGATCATAAAAAAAGGCTGGCTAAAAAAAGAAACAATTGTAGTACCGCTGCAAAAAATTCAAACCGTACACATCGAAGAATCGACCCTGCACAAGGTGCTGGGAATTGTGAAAATAGCTGTCGACACAGCCGGATCCTCTAAAACAGAAGTGACCATCGATGCGCTGCACCGGCCGATGGCTGAAGCACTGCAGGCGCAACTGCATGCAGGCACAAATACCATAAACACAGAAACAGAAGAACAGGCTGCGCCGGTGTTGCCCCTGATAACGCTGGGAGGCACCGACCTTTTAAAGCTTAGTCTTTCTGCCAACCACCTGGAAGCGCTGGCGCTCCTGCTTTCATTTGGATATGGTTTGTTTGATAGTTTGAGAAATATTGGAGAAGAGTTCGTTGACCAGGCCACAGGCCTGGTGCCAACCGGCTCCCTTGCTGTGTTCGTGTTCCTGTTTGCACTGGTGTTCCTTGTAACGATAGCTATTTCAACAACACGGATTTTTTTGAAGTTTTATGGCTTCTCGGTAACCCATACCCCGCTGGGGTTTTACATTAAGTCGGGTCTGACCAACGTAAAGGAACAGCTGGTAGCTTCTAAAAAAGTGCAGTTCATTTCGTGGAGGGCCAACTGGGTACGTAAGCAGCTGAAGCTTTGGCTACTGGAATATAAAATTGCCGGTGCCGCCGAAATAAAATCGAAGATGAAAGTAGAAGTGCCCGTAACCCGATACAGGTTCATCAACGACCTCGTTGCCGGTTATCACCCCGTACCGGAAACAGAAAATTTAGTCGCGATACGCATCCATCCTTCCTACGTAATCAGACGAACCCTGATGCCGGGTTTCTTAACCGCGGCATTCCTGGTAAGCGCAACCTGGTACTGGTGGCAGGAGAACGCATTTTTATTCCTGCTGATCATCCCCCTTATATTTCTGAAAGCCCTGCTTCAGCAGCGAAAGTTTCGCGCTTTCGCCTGCAGTGAGGTGATCTATATTGATCGTTCGGCTTACGGAACAAACCAGCTGCTCTTAAAATGGGAAAAGGTGCAAACGGTTACCTTAAAGCAAAGCCTCTACCAACAGAGACACTACCTGGCAACGGTACAAATGCAT
>JBGTIL010000037.1:0-2794 GCA_041745695.1 Chitinophagaceae bacterium
GTTAACCGTTAGAAAATAAGTAGCCGTATCTGTTTCCAAACTCCACTTGTCGTTCAACTGATATTCCGGCTGGCGGTACAAATGATTGTCTGGCTTGCCGTCGTTCAACGTACCCCAAAATTCAATATAGTCCGTTCCGGATAGGCTACCAGAAGACACTGAGGTGTAAATGGGTACTTCAACACCGTTACGAAATAATTGAAAATTTTGAGCTGGCGTAACACTCAACCCTGCTGCAGCCAGCGCGGGCTGACCGATGCGGTAAATGCCTTCTTTGCCAACCTTGAATTTATAGTAAGTTTTACCAAAGTCAATCCATTCATTGTTGTATACCTGGGCGTTTGATACAAAGCTGCCCAGGAGCAACAAACAGGCTAAAAATTTTTTCATGCGGCTAATTTTGGATAGGTACGGTTTAGTTTTTTTTCTTCTTCTTATCGGAAACAAGGTCGAGCTGCAAAGAAAATACGTGAGTATATAGTGCGCTGGATTGATTGGCCAGGTTGGTAAAGGCGTAGTCAACCCTTACATTCTGTAAACGGAAGCCGGCACCGGCACTTGGCTGGTAGATCCAAACTCTTTTTTGATTTACCGTGTCCTTGTCGGCCAGCGCTCTTTGAAAATTATTGATTCCGCCCCGCAGGAAAACAATATTATTGATGTTAGCTTCTACACCCACTTTGGGATCGATGCTTACCGCTTTCGAACTGATAACAGTATTTCTCTGCCCGTCGAAAGTAAAATCGAGGTTTGCCTCTGCCAGCACCGAAAATTTGGGACTTCCAAAACTTCGGGCTACACCGGCTATCAGGCGCGGTGCCGTCATCTCAGAAGAGCGTACGGGAATATCGTTATTGGTGAGGTACAGGGCCTCTTTCTCTCTTTCAGTAAAATTAAAAGCCCAGGTATTGAAGGTGGTTGTAATGTCTCTTCCTGCAAAACCAAACTGCCACTTATCTGCTTTAATCTGGATGCCCGCGTCAAATCCAAAACCCCAGGCCTTGGCAAAACTGCCCACACTTCGGTGGATGACTTTTGCGTTGACGCCGAAGCTGATGTTCTTATTACCACTCTCTTTGAGTTGCTGAGCCAGTGAGAATATGAAACCGTAGTCTGCCGAGCTGAACGTAGTGATGTTGCCATAGTTAATAGTGCCGTCTGGTTCCACTAAGAACAATGTATTAGGAATATCATCTACACCAAAACGGATGGCAGTTAGTCCGAGTGTACGCCTGTTGTCGGATACAGGTAACGCCAGGCTTGCATAATCAAACTTGCCAATGCCGGAAAAATACTCCGCATGCATCGCATTTATACTGGCATAATCTTTCACACCGGTTAATCCGGCAGGGTTCCAGTAGCCTGCTGTGCCATCATTAACTGAGGCCACCTGGGCGCTTCCCATAGCCAGACCCCTCGCTCCCACACCTATATTTAAAAATTCATTTGAGTACTTCCGGAACTGTGCCTGAGCAGAAACGCACGTGAGGAAGGTTGCTGTTACAACAAGAGAAAGGACTTTCATTTGGTTAATTTTCGGACGGGTAATTGGGTAAGGCTTTTTCATTAGGTTTGGAAACGCTGTAAAAATACTCATTTAGCCCTCAAATCCTAGTGTTCGCGCAGTTAATAGCCCTGAGGGCATTTATTTCGCTAAAAGGAACCGTTAGCCATCCCCTACTTTTGCGTCTAAAAAAACTTCATGACCTTAATAGAAGAGTTACGCTGGCGGGGGATGATCCATGATATCATGCCTGGAACAGAAAAGCAGCTATCATATGAAGTAACAACAGGTTATGTGGGTTTCGACCCCACTGCCGACAGCCTCCATATAGGAAGCCTGGTACCCATCATTCTACTGGTTCATATGCAGCAAAAAGGTCATAAGCCCATCGCGCTTATCGGTGGCGCTACCGGCATGGTAGGCGACCCCTCAGGCAAAAGCGAGGAGCGAAATTTTTTGACGGAGGAAACACTTGAAAAAAATATTGCAGGTGTCAGGAAGCAATTAGTGCGTTTCCTGGACTTCGACCCTGCTACCCCTAACAGCGCCGAAATAGTAAACAACTACGACTGGTTTAAAGGAATTGGTTTTATAGATTTTCTGCGCGACACCGGAAAGCACATCACGGTTAATTACATGATGGCAAAAGACAGCGTCCGAAAAAGAATAGAAGGCGAAACAGGCATCAGCTACACCGAATTCGCCTACCAGTTAATGCAGGGCTATGACTTTTACTGGCTCTACAAAAATAAAAACTGCAAGCTGCAATTTGGCGGGAGCGATCAGTGGGGCAATATGACCACCGGCACCGAACTCATCCGACGCAAACTGGGTGGTGAAGCCTTCGTATTTACAAATCCCCTTATCACTAAGTCTGATGGCGGAAAGTTTGGAAAAACAGAACAGGGTAATATCTGGCTCGACCCCGCAAGGACGACCGCTTTCCAGTTTTACCAGTTTTGGTTAAATGCCGCCGATGCCGACGCAGAGCGCTGGATCAAAATATTTACTTTCTTATCTGAGGCCGAGATCACTGCTCTTGTTCATCAGCACAAAGAAGATCCCTCCCAAAGGTTTTTACAAAAAAGGCTGGGCGAAGAAGTAACCGTTTTCGTGCATGGCAGGGACGAATACAACAAAGCAATGGAAACAACCAACAGGCTTTTCACAGGTCAGCCTGTTGCTGCTGAAAGTTTGAGCGTTGAGGAAATAGAGCGCCTGGAAGGAATTGTAAGGATCGACCTTCCAGAACATGTGCTGCAGCCTGGAATAGATGTGGTTTCTTTTTTA
>JBGTIL010000038.1:0-8354 GCA_041745695.1 Chitinophagaceae bacterium
ATATTTATTTCACGCATTTAAATTTCCATTTTAGATGCCAGTTAAAATTCGACTGCAAAGACACGGGTCAAAAAAACGACCCTTCTATTTTATTGTTGTTGCTGATGCCCGCAGCCCCCGCGATGGTAAATTCATTCAAAAATTAGGAACGTTCAACCCCCAGACTTCTCCGGCTACCATTTTGCTAGACCGTCAGAAGGCATTGGAATGGTTGAGCAAAGGCGCGCAACCTACTGATACAGTTAGGAAGCTGCTTTCTAACAAAGGTGTATTGTACCTGAAACACCTGCTGCGCGGTGTGTCACTCGGTTTGTTTGATGATGCTACCGCAATGGAGAAATTCCAGGCATGGCACTCGGAGCACGAAGCCCAGTACAAAAAGAAGCAGGAAGAGGCTATGAAACAAAGAAGGTTTCAAAGAAACCCTCCTTATCAGCGCCGCGACAGACGCCCCGCCCCAAGCGAAGGCTCTGAAGGATGATGATCCAAAACTTCAAATGATTGATCCCGCTTTCGAGCGGGATTTTTTTTGAGCTTAGAGGCATCAGTCAGTGCCATTTTCGGCTGATTTGAGATCCTGAATTTATTACGGCAACTACCAGGGCTATTACGCCGGTGGAAACAACCATACAGCTTACCTCAACAAACTTATTTTTGCATCCCTCATGACAGAATATTACAAAATTGGAAAGCTGGTGGCAGCCTTCGGACTAAAAGGCGAACTGATTCTTCAGCATAGCCTCGGCAAAAAAACCAGCCTCAAGGGGCTGTCAACCCTCTTTCTTGAAGAGCAGAAACAAAGCTTTATCCCCTATTTTATAGAAGCTACCAAGATAAAAGGCATGGACGACCTTTACCTGAAGCTGGAAGGTGTAGACACGCGGGAACAGTCGTTGAAAATGATTAAAAAAGAAGTGTGGCTCCCGGAAGCAGATTTTAAAAAATTCTCTGCGGCTTCTTCTGCCATCAGCCTGCTTGGGTACGAAGTGATCGAACAAGGCAAAACCCTGGGAACCATCCTGGAAGTGATTGAACAGCCCCACCAGATCTTATGCAGGATTGACATTAATGGAAAAGAAGTGCTGATCCCACTCCATGAAGAGACAATCAAAAAACTCGACGCGGGAAAGAAACAGGTTATTGTGGAACTGCCTGAAGGATTACTGGAAATTTATCTGTAGCCTCACCAGTGAGTTTAAAGGTATTTCTGGCTTGAATCATATGCCTTTGTTCATGAGCAACAAGAAAACGTAACGCATCACCCAGGCGCAACTTCACGAGCTTGGAATGGGTAATAGGAACATGATTAGTATTCAAATCCCTGCCTTTTGCCGCCTCCAGGATGGACAGCAGTCGCTGCTGCTGCTCACCAAATTCATGCAGTACGGTTTCAACATTCAAACTATTAGGAAAGCAAAACTTCTTTAAGGCCCTTGTATTGTTCTTTATCTCGAAGACGTTGGTGGGCTTTACCGACCTGGTAAATTTTTCTCCCCAGTACCCGGCGCTGAACCAGGCGGTGTAGGTGTCGTTTTTTTGAGCCAACACCTTTTCAATTGCAGGCAGGTAAAATCTTCCGTATGCGTTAAGGTGTTCAAGCGCCTGTACCACGCTCCATTTATTTTTGTCAACAACGTAAATCAGCTTGCTCTTGTCGGCTTGTTTAAAAAATGCGGCAGCTTCCTGCATCTTGCTAACATCTCCAATTAATCCATTCAACAGATCATCGCTTTTAAACTTCGCCATAACATTAATTTCTACAAAACTAAGTGTATCAGTTTAAAAAAAAGGAGCAACTGCGCGTTTAAACCCGTACACCCGGACAACGCATTTTATACCACCAATTTTTGTGATGCCTGCTTGCAGGCCCATGACTAATTTTAGCAAGTGAAACCGCAGCGCCATATCGCTCATTTCGACCTGGACGCCTTTTTTGTGTCTGTCGAATTGTTGGCCCAGCCTCACCTTCGCGGCAAACCACTAATTGTAGGCGGCGATGGTCAGCGGGGCATTGTAGCTGCCTGCAGTTATGAGGCAAGGAAGTTTGGCATTCAAAGCGCCATGCCCTCTGTTACTGCCAAGCGCCTATGCCCCGATGCTGTTTTTCTAAAAGGCAGTTACCAGGAATACAGCAAATACTCACGCATCGTTACCGCTATTATCGCCGATGCAGTACCACAGTATGAAAAAGCTTCAATAGACGAATTTTATTGCGACCTCAGTGGGATGGACCGGTTCTTTCACGTGCAGCAATATACCAAAGCCCTGAGAGAACGGATCATGAAGGAAACGGGCTTGCCTATTTCCTATGGCTTGTCTACCAGCAAACTGGTAAGTAAAATGGCGACCAACGAAGCGAAGCCAAATGGCTACCTCGAAATACCTGCTGGTAAGGAAACGGCTTTTCTGTGGCCGCTTACCGTAGATAAGATCCCAATGGTTGGCAAGCAGACACAGCAACAGCTCTATGCCAACGGCATCACCACCATCGAACAGCTGGCCAAAACACCCATTGAAACGCTTGAACGACTCCTTGGGAAATGGGGCAGCCGCTTGTGGGAAAAAGCCAACGGAATAGACTTCAATCCGGTGGAAGGGTACAGCGAACAAAAATCTATTTCTCATGAAACCACCTTCAATGAAGACAGTAATGATCTCGGCTTTCTGCATGCAGAAATAGTGAAGCTCACAGAAGAAACAGCCTACGATCTTCGAATGGAAGAGAAGCTCACCGGCTGCCTTACCGTCAAACTACGGTACTCAGACTTTAAAACAGTATCCAAACAAGAGGTCATTGATTACACAGCACTGGACGACGTATTGCTGGCGAAAGCCAAAGACCTGTTTGGAAAACTCCACGCCAAAGGTGAGAAAGTGCGTCTGCTGGGTGTGCGCTTTAGTCACCTGATACCAATGACCTTGCAGATGAACCTATTCCATAATACAGAAGAAAAGCTCGGGCTGTTTAAAACAGTTGACGGCATTAAAAATAAGTTCGGCAGCGCCTCTGTCATGAAAGCTTCCGGGATGAAAAACAACGTGAAACCTCCAAAACAATGAACGGCAGGGTCAGCACCATTTCCCCGTGACTTCATCCCGTGTCCTTGGTGCATCCTAAAAATCAACTGCTCACTTTTAATCGCCGGCAGGACTTATTCTAAGGATGATTTATTTCAGAAGTATAATTGCAAAAAAAACGGGACATCATTGACATCGCAGAAATTGATCAGTCCCTAAAAGCTGAGGCATATGGATTTGAATAAGGCAGCTGCTCCGCAGCGCGCATCTAAAACAGCTGTCATAGCTGCGTTTGCGGCAATCTATGTTGTGTGGGGATCAACTTATCTCGGCATCTTGTATGCCCTGGAGTCATTTCCACCCTTCCTCCTGGCGGCTTTCCGTTTTATTATAGCGGGCTTACTCCTGTTGGGATGGAGTTTCCTGCAGGGCGAGCGGCTACCTCCTCTATCGTCAATGCGCAAAATTGCGCTGGCAGGATTACTTATGCTGTACCTGGGCAATGGTTCGGTAACCTGGGTGGAACAATACCTGCCCAGCGGACTGGCCGCTATCGTTGTTGCCACGGTGCCGCTCTGGTTCGTGCTGCTTGATCGGAAGCAATGGTCTTACTACTTTTCCAACGGAGGCATCATCGCCGGATTACTCATTGGCTTTGCCGGGGTGCTGGTGCTCTTTGCAGGTAAAGAGTCTACAGGGATTTTCAATACACCTGTCAAACTCATTAGTTTGGGAGTACTTGTGTGCGGAACCATTGGCTGGGCCGTAGGGTCGCTCTATACAAAATACCAACCGATGCAGGGCTCCACTACGATGAGGGCAGGTCTTCAAATGCTGGCTGCAGGCTTGGCTTTTTTGGCAACAGCTGCACTCACCAAAGAATACGGGATTTTTACATTTTCAGCCGTTACAGCAAGATCGCTTCTTGCACTCGTTTACCTGATCATTTTCGGTTCTTTGATTGGTTACCTTGCCTACATCTGGCTGTTAGGGGTGCGGCCTGCTTCCATTGTAGGTACTTATGCCTATGTAAACCCGGTGGTAGCTGTGTTCCTGGGTTGGGCTTTTGTAGGTGAACGCATTAGTGTTCAACAGATGGTGGGGCTGGGAGTTATCATTGCCGGATTATTGCTTGTGAACCTGTACAAAGAAAAACCCACCGCCCCGGAGAAACCCCTCTCGCTCGAAGTAAATACACAGAAGGTATAACTGCCATCGAAAGTTAAATAAGGCTCTGACTTTTGAATCACGAAACTCACCCACCCGGCGTTACCTTAGCTGGCTCAAATATCATTTATGCAGGTTTGGAAGGATTACCAGGAAGCGAACAAGGACAGGTTTTTAGATGAAATGCTGGAGCTGTTGCGTATTCCGTCGGTGAGCGCAAAGAGCGAACACAAGGAAGACCTGAAAACATGTGCCAACCGCGTGCGTCAGTACTTCCTGGATGCCGGTGCCGACAAAGCAGAAGTGCTGCCTACAGCCGGGCACCCGGTGGTTTACGCTGAGAAAATCATTGACGCCAACCTGCCCACTGTGTTGGTTTACGGTCACTACGATGTGCAGCCTGCCGAGCCTTTGGAGCTATGGCACAGTGGGCCTTTTGAGCCGGTGATCAAAGACGGAAAAGTATACGCCCGCGGAAGTGCCGATGATAAAGGGCAGTTTTACATGCATGTAAAGGCATTGGAAACACTGGTGAAGACCAATACCCTGCAAACGAATATTAAATTTTTGATTGAAGGTGAAGAAGAGATCGGCTCACCCAACCTGGGAAGCTTTGTTGCTGCCAACAAGGAACGTCTTCGCGCAGATGTGATTCTTATCAGCGACAGTGCGATGCTCAGTATGGAGCAGCCATCGCTGGATGTGGGGGTGCGCGGACTATCCTACATTGAAGTAGAAGTAACCGGTCCCGATCGCGATCTGCACAGTGGCATTTACGGCGGTGCCGTGGCAAATCCTATTACCATTCTTAGCAAAATGATCGCCTCCTGCCACGATGAGAACAACCATATTACGATACCACATTTTTATGATGACGTGACAGAAGCATCTGCCGGGGAACGATCGCTGATGGGAAAGGCACCGTACGATGAAGACGCGTACATGAAAGACCTCGGAGTCAGAGAATTGTGGGGCGAACATGGCTTTACCGCTAACGAACAAACCGGTATACGCCCAACGCTGGAATTGAACGGCCTCTGGGGTGGCTATACCGGCGAGGGAGCTAAAACGGTGTTGCCGTCAAGGGCTACAGCCAAAATATCTGCGCGCCTGGTGCCCAACCAGTCTTCTGCAAAAATTACGGCAATGCTGCTGGACCATTTTCAAAAGATAGCACCGCAATCGGTAACTGTCAAAGCTTTTGAGCACCACGGCGGTGAACCGTACATGACGCCTATTGATAGCAAAGCTTACCAGGCAGCGTCAAAGGCAGTGGCAGCAACCTTTGGCAAGGAGCCCATACCCGTGCGCGGCGGAGGCTCTATACCCATCTGTTCAATTTTGGAAAAAGAACTGGGCATTAAGATCGTATTTATGGGGTTTGGTCTGGATTCTGACAACCTGCATTCGCCCAATGAAAAATACGGACTTTACAACTTTTACAAAGGCATAGAAACCATTCCTTACTTCCACAAGTTCTTTGCAGAAATGTGAGTGTGGCTATAAACAAACGGATTGCCCAACTTCATTCATTTTATCTCCGGTTCTTTGCTTTTAAAAAGTTGAGCGTCTTTTGAGTTTTCGGTGCCGTAAGCATTGGGCATCGTTCCCTGGAATGGCAGTGTAATTATTGTAACTGAATTGGGGATAGCCACCACTGATTTTTGATCAGGAACAAAACAGGGCATACCATCATTGAGCAGTGCATACACACCTGGTGGGCGGCTTTGATTTCTGAGGGAAGGTGCTCCTTCCGGGTCGGTGGTAGTTACCTGGGGAAAGCGGCGCGAGAAAGACTTCAGGGTTTTATTGTGCAGCTGCATATCGAGGCTTTTATCGATCCTAATCTTTATTTCGGCGTCTGTTATCTGGGCAGCACAATTGAACGATAGGAACACGAACAACAGAACCGTCAGCTGTTTCATAGCATGCATATTTTTACTAATTTACTATTATAATCTGACATGGATGGATGCGAAGGATAAGGTGCGGATAGATAAGTACCTGTGGTCGATACGACTCTATAAAACGCGAACTGAAGCAGCTGCTGCCTGCGACAGTGGCAAGGTAAAACTCAATGGGTCGAATGTAAAGGCAGCAAAAACAGTGAGTATCGGTGATGAGTATGAAGCGAAAACAGAAGCAAAAAAGTGGATCATAAAAGTTACAGGATTATTGCACAGCCGTGTTGCCTACGCAGAAGCCGTTAATCATTATATAGACCTTACCCCGGAAGAAACCGAAGACAAACCTCAGTTCCAGTCGGCTTCATTTCACACCGGGAAACGCCAGAGCAAAACCGGCAGGCCATCGAAAAAACAAAGGCGGGAACTGGGCGACCTTTTAAGTCCGTTACCACCAGAAGAGGCAGGCTAGTCTGGAACACCTGGCCACCGGACTGCTTCGGTGCAGCGCCAATAATGACTGTTGCACCTTGCCCAATAGACTTACCGGAAGCACAAGTGAGTGACACAACAACAGTTGCTCATGGATGTGCGGCTGGCAACAAAAGTTTTCTCTTGACACCCCACAGCGTAATGGAGCAAGCGATCCGCGTCCGCTTTACGCTTTAGTGCTCATTACCTTTGCATACATGCATATCGATATTATAACCCTGCTCCCAGATCTGTTGCATAGCCCTTTCGCAGGCTCAATAATGAAAAGAGCCCAGGATAAGGGCCTGCTGCGGGTTGCAGTACATAACCTTCGTCAATGGGCAGTAAACGAATACGGACAGGTAGATGACTACCAGTATGGTGGAGGCGCCGGCATGGTGCTGATGTGTGAGCCTTTATCGAAAGCCATTGAAAGCCTGCAACAGGAAAAAGAATACGACGAGATCATTTACCTCACACCTGATGGCAAAACCTTGAACCAAAAAACGGTGAACAGACTTTCGCTGAAAGCAAACCTGTTGCTGATCTGTGGCCATTACAAAGGAATTGATCAGCGCATCCGCGACCAGTACGTGACGCTGGAAATTTCGATCGGTGACTACGTGCTGAGCGGGGGCGAACTGGCCGCAGCTGTATTAACCGACGCCATTGGGCGGTTGCTGCCAGGGGTGCTCAACGATGAAACTTCGGCCCTGACAGATTCCTTCCAGGACGGGTTGCTCGCACCGCCGGTTTACAGCCGTCCCGCAGATTTTCGCGGATCGGTGGTTCCACCGGTGCTGCTGAGTGGCGACCCAAAAAAGATTGAAGAATGGCGGTACGAGGAGGCACTCAGGCGCACGGGTGAGCGCCGACCCGACATTTTGAGCGACGACTTTCCAGCAGGTCTTTGAGCAAAACCGCGCCACACTTCGGGCAATTGTGGGAATGCCAAACCGCCGAAAGACCACCCTAACCGCGCGAAAAGGTAACCTTCTCTTTCACCGATGAAAAACAGAGTTCCGGCGATAAATTCCCAGAAGATGGCTCAGGAAAAGTTAACTTGGGTTATTGTCTGTACGGTAAAACTTACATCCACCCGGGCGCTTCTTCGAGGTTTTGTCTCCTCGAAAAGGTCTGTAAAAAATAAAACGATCCGTTCTTGCCATTTTTAAAACGGTGTTTCTAATGCAAGCCTTTCGTGTCTACGAAAGGCTTTATTTATACGGCGAGATATCCCTGTTGTCAGAACCATATTGACGGTTATCCGGTGCGCCCGCTCACAAACAGGTTTTCACACCCGAAATGCTTAGGCCGGCGTAGCCAGGAGTCCTTTGGCTTCTTCAACTGCCTGGAGGCACACCGCCTTTACTTCATCAAAATCATTTTGCAATTCATTCGACCATTCCTTAAGCGGACCCTCGGTTTCTATGCGGTGAAGCAGCGGATGGAGGCGGTCGTTCAGGCCGAGGTATGAAACCGAACTTTTCATACCGTGGGCCAGGCCGCGAAGCTGACCTCCGTCACCCACCCTGATAGCGCCTTCCATCACCTTTAATTCTTCAGGCACCTGAAGAATGAATTGATGAATGATGGTTTGCTCAAACTCTTCATCGCCCATGGACAGTTCCCGGAGGTAGGACAGGTTGATCACTACTTCCTCAACGTCTTCCCCCGAATCACTGCCTGCCTGCTCTTTCAGAATGGCGTATAATTCACTGTCGCGCAGGGGCTTCGAAATGTAATCATTCATGCCAAAACTCAGGCAACGTTCCTTTTCGCCGGGCATAGCAT
>JBGTIL010000039.1:0-4098 GCA_041745695.1 Chitinophagaceae bacterium
CGGTTAACCAGGTTGCGCAACACAGTTCGCGTCCGCAGCTTCCAATTCCTCCAATTTTACCGGCTTCCTGCCGGGCACCGATCTGGCGCATCTCTACCTTTACTTTAAATTCAGAAGCATAGATCTTAATCAATTCCCTGAAGTCGACCCGGTCGTCAGCTATGTAAAAGAAGGTGGCTTTTTTGCCGTCCGCCTGGAATTCAACCTGGCTGACCTTCATATTAAGTTTTAGCTGTTTGGCGATTGCCCGGCTGCGGATGAGTGCTTCCTTTTCGCGTGCTTTATTTTGTTTCAGCAGGTCGAAGTCGCGGTCACCCGTACGACGCAACACCTTCCGCATGTCTGCACTAAATTCATCAGCGCCCTTTTTCTTGAGCTGAATGCGTACAATTTCGCCCGTCATCTGAACTTCACCTACATCAAAACCCGACACGCCCTCCACTGTAATCCAGTCACCTTTTTCAAAATGTTGCAGGGTTCCGTTTCTGTAGAAATCTTTGCGGCTTCCCTGATTAAAGCTTACTTCTATCACGCGACAGGAGTCGTCCATGTCGGCTATAGGCAGGTTCATCAGCCAGTCGTAAGCATTCATCCTGTTGCAACTGTTGGTGCCGCAACTACCGTTACTCTGGCACCCTCCGGGCGCTGCACCTTTAGTTCCACAACTATCACATCCCATTATTCTTAGGTTGAAAGTAATAAAAATGGTATGGAAGGCGGCTTACAAAACGGCTATGACGCTCGGTTTCGCCCTACCAGTGCACAGGTGTACAGTGCGGCCTGGGGCGTTGCACTTCGGTTACAGGGTTTAAATGATTCCTGTGAACTGAAGTATGTAGGTCTGCAAGCGGGAACAAAGATTACTCTTCGCAGGCAGATTATAATGAGTATTCAATAGCGTTTTACAAAGCACTCTTCACCGGCCACTACCTCTTGTTTATATTGAGGCCTTTTTTAAAAGGCTTACGCAAATATAATTTTTTTGGGCATTATTGTCGGACCGATCTTTTATACCACCGGCACTACATTGTTTTTGACGATATGGTACATTTTGATGGACAGTGCATGGAAGAGTATTTTGGAGTTGGCGTTGCGCTCGATGTAGTAAGCAGCTTTATCCAATTCAACAGCAATGGCTTCCTGTTGTTCTAACGACATAACCTTGTTAATCCTTGGCACCAGCTCCCTTTCTGTGGAAGGCCAACCCGCCAGCAATATTCCTTTCTCGTTCTCACCCACTAACTCAAGGCGCACAGCTAGTTCCAGCAAATGAGTAAAATAGGACAGGAATTGTTTTTGTGCCTCGCGTCCAAGCCGGGCCAGTTCCTCAATACACCTGACTTGGGCTATAGTTTGACTCTTCAGCGTAGCATTGAGCCAGTCTTTCAACAGTGCACCAAAGTCCTCATCCGCATGTTGCAACAAGTGCAGGGCTTCGCGGTAGTTTCCCTCGCAAATGGCAGCGAGTCTCTTTGCCTGTAACGGTTCTGTCTTGGCCCTTTCAATTAGTGCATGTTCAACATCAGCCGGCTGGAGGGCGGGAACCTTCACCAGCTGGCATCGGGAAAGTATGGTTGAAAGGATGCCCGATTCATTACCGGCAACAAGTATAAACAGTGTATCTGGTGGCGGTTCTTCGATCAGTTTCAGGAGCTTGTTGCCTTCTTTTCCCAGGAACTCGGGCATCCACAGTACCAGGATTTTGTAGCCGCTTTCGAAGCTTTTCAGGGAAAGCTTACGGATGATGTCGTTGCATTCCTGTGCTGTGATATTCCCTTGTTTGTTTTCAGCTCCTATAAACTGCAGCCAGTCGTACACATTGCCATAAGGATACTGCCTTATGAACTCGCGCCACTCAGCAATATAGTCGGAGCTTAAAGGTGGTGCGCCCGATTTTTTGGTAATGACCGGGTAAGAAAAATGAATGTCGGGATGAACGAGTGCCTGTGCCTTGCTAAAGGAGTCTTTTTGCTGCATCCATACATCGGCTTCTGCCGCCGTTGCAGGTAGCACTGTGTTGGCGGGTGCTGCCTGTCCAAAAAGCGAATCGGTAGAATGGTCAGAGTGTCCCCTGACCTCTATGCTGCTAACATAATGAGCAAAAGCGATGGCAAGTGGCAGGGTACCACTGCCTTCTTTTCCGAGGAATAGCAAAGCATGACTCAAACGGTTGTGCAGCAGCAACTCTACTAGCTGTTGTTTCACGGCGTTCTGACCAATTATATCTTTAAACTGCACAGGCGAAATAAAGTGAAAAAACCGAATTATGAGAACACATCCTCAAATCTCTGGATAATTAAGCTTCGTGTTTTTTACTGGCAAGCAACAGTACAATTTCCCATTATTCAGCGTTTGCTGCAGGGCAAAGAAAGCTGCTGTTCCGAGTTGGGCCTCGGGTAATCAATTGTGTTATCAAAGGTGAACAGTGATCTCTTCGTCCAACGGTTTAACCCTGCTTGGAAACAGGTTGATGAGTTTGCCTTCTTCATCAATTAGGAATTTGGTAAAATTCCATTTGATCACCGGGTCTGGGCTGCCGAGCGTCGTGGTAGCTTCCTCGGTCAGGTGTTGAAACAACGGATGGATGTCTGCACCGGCAACAGACAGCTTTTCTGCCAGGTTGAAACTAACCCCGTAATTGCTACTGCAAAATTCTTTGATTTCAGCGTTAGTACCCGGCTCCTGTGCACCAAAATTGTTTGCTGGAAACCCAACAACAGCAAGGGTGTCCCGGTACTTTTGATGAAGCTGTTCTAATTCTTCGTACTGTGCTGTGTACCCACAAGCCGAGGCGGTATTAACAACAAGGATCTTTTTACCCTTGAAGTGAGCAAAATCAATTTCTTGTCCGCTCAACCCCGGTACCTTGAAATCATAAATGGAAACTGCTTTTTCGGATGAAGATGTTGTAGCCACAATTAGTTCTGTTTTTTAAATCGATGCTGTTGGTACCAAACATTACACAGGGCATAAAGTTCATCACCACTTGTTCGTTACTGCTTTTCGTAAGCGCCGAGGTCGGGTAGCCCCACCGCACGCGGGGAACCATTGAGGTCAGATGGTACAGCGGATGGCTGGCCTTTATTGATCGCCGGTGAGCTCGCCTTCAATTGGAAGTTGAATAGCCTTCGGCTGGTATTGATGGTATCAAATTGTGGATCCTGATTGTTGATGAGGCTGCCTGAGCGTATGGTATTTGAAGGGTTATTCTGATTGCGCCAGAGAACGCCGTCAAATTGTACAGAGAAAACAGTATTACCGCTTTTAGACACAGCTACCTCGTCATTCACTGCACCATTACTTTCACTCCAGAAGATACAGTTTTGGAACAGGGCAGTTAGGTTAGCGGGAGGCATTGTAGTGGTTTGCACGTTACTGATAAACAACAGCGGATCCTTGTGCTGAATGTAAGCATTGGCATAAGTAGTGACGGTGCAATGCCTGAAATTGTAAGTGCCTCCCCCGAGAAGTACCATGTTTTTGGCACAATTACTTACCAGTAAATTGCGGGCAACTATACTCGTGTTGATCCCCAGCAAGCCTGCGTCGTAGGCATTATCAATGATCGTTTCATTCAACGTCAGTTTGGGATTTACATTCGGGGAGGGCTCTGCTGCCACAATACCCTGGTAGGCATTTTTAATGATGCTGTAATTCAGCACATTATTTTTACTCGTTGCTGTGAAGAGCAGTCCCGGGTAACTGGCGGGAAAATCTTTGTAAGGCGCATCAAGCCGGTCCCCGGTGAACAGCACCCGGGTGCTGTCCCATTTTTCGCCCATTACTGCGAGGGTACCATGCACTATGAATGGAGCGTTGGCGTGCATATACACCCTTACTCCTTTGTTGATCGTGAGCAGCGCATTGGTATCTACCGTTAATCTGCCCAATACCACGTAAGGCAGATCATTGTTCCATACTTCAGCACCAGTAATTTTTTTATTGCGTAAAAAGTGAGCGTTTTGTCCGTAGGCTTCCAACTGTACTTTCTGCTTATTCCCATTGTATTCTATAGTAATACTGTCGCGGATCAAAAAAGGGAGCGTGGCGCCTGAAGGGTTCACCCGCACGGTAGCGAATACATAAATGCTGTCGTTG